>JASLOY010000446.1 GCA_030745255.1 Vicinamibacterales bacterium | reverse complement strand
AACGGGAACGGGCCAAGCGGGAAGCAGCGGCGGCCGGCACCCGCCCGCGGCGATTCATCCCACGCGACAACACGTTTGGCACAGCCGAGGAAGATGCCTTCCGGAGAGACTTCACGATCAACGCGCTGTTCTACGACGCTTCGTCCCGCTCCATCCTCGACTATGTCGACGGCATGCGCGACATCCGGAGCCGTACGATTCGGAGTATCGGCGACCCCAACGAGCGCTTCGTCGAGGATCCGGTTCGTATGCTCCGCGCGGTCGTGCTGGCGGCCAGGCTCGACCTCTCAATCGACCCAGCCGTGACCGCGGCAATCCGCAAGCATCATGGTGAGATCGCGCACAGCTCGCCGGCGCGTCTCGTGGAGGAGCTCTACAAGATTGCGCGCAGCGGTGCCTCCGAACGGATCATCCGCGACCTGGGCGATGTAAGACTCCTGCAGCACATCGCACCGGAGCTCAACCGCGCCCGATCTGACGCGCTCTGGCGGTCGCTGGCGGCGCTCGATCGATACCGACGCCAGTTCGACGACATCCCGCCGACTCTCGGAAACGCCATCCTGCTCGGCAGCATCGTGTCGCCGTTCGCCGCAATCGAACGTCCTCGGCGCCGCGCGGCCCACGAACCGCTTGCCAAGCGCCCACTCGAGGTTGCGCTCGGCGTCCTCCCGATCGCGCGACGAGACCTGGAGCGACTGCGTCAGATACTCGACCTGCAGCGCCGTCTGGCGGAGGAGCAGCTGTCACCGCGCGCCACTCGGACCCTGATTCACCGGTCGGCGTTCGCCGACGCACTCACCTGGATGGAGGTTCACGGACAGACGCCCGAGCTGGTCGCGCGATGGCGGAACGAGGCGCACGCCGCAGCGGCCGCTCCCGACGAGGAAAAGGTGCGGCCCCGTCGTCGCCGCCGTCGGCGGCGGCGTCGTCCTGGAGCCGGGCAGCGCGGACCCGACGGGGAGGACCAGGGACGGTAACAGGCTCAACCGAGCAGAATCCCGGTCACCCGCACGAACGACAGACCCACTCCAACCAGCGTGACCACGATCAACCCGAGGGAGGTCAACCAGACCCAGCTGCTGTCCTGACGCTCATCGTCAAGGTTCATGAACTGGGCGCCGACCAAGCCGGCGGCGAACCCGCCCCCATGTGCCCAGTTGTTGATCTCGGGCAACAGAAAACCGAAGACACCGAGTATGATCGCCCATTGCCAGAGCTGCTGTGTCATCACCGAGCTGCCTCGGCGTCGACCGTAGACGATGAGCGCCGCCAGCAATCCAAAGATTGCGCCCGAGGCGCCGATCGTTGGCACAGCCAGCCGACCCGACAACACCAGATCTATCGCGCTCCCGAACATCAAATCGCCGCGCACCACCGCCATGAGCAGGCCGGGCACGCCGTTCAACAGGTTTGACGCCAAGAAGCCACCTGCCCCGGCGACGTTGAAAAGCAGGAAGGCACGACCCGGACCGTAGGCTTCCGCCACCGCAGGACCCAGGTTTCGGATCCACATGACATTGAAGATGATGTGCAGGGGGCTGCCGTGCAGATACATCGCCGTCAGCAGCGTCAACCACCACCCTTGCTCCCAGGCGAACCCGCCCGTCATTCCGAGCTGGTAGAGGGCGGAGCTGCTGGGAGACAGGATCGAGAACAGGCCTCCCCCCAAGATATTCGCGCCGCCGGCCACGCTTATCAGCAGCGCCACGGCATACAGGGTGGCGCACGTGCCGATGATGAGCCTGAAGAGATCGAGTCGACCGCCGAGCGACCGGCGCAACACCGTCGCCCACCCGAACAGTCCGGGTCGCCAGGCGCCGCAGAAGGGGCACTTCTCCTCGTTCACGCCCACCAGCCGGCCGCACTGGGAGCAGACAACGGATCCTTGAACCTGTCTCACAGCCCCTGCGGCGACGGCTCGCTCTGCTTGATGGTCTTGTAGGGCCTGGCGAGCTTGAGCCGCGTCAGCAACCGGATCACCGGCCACGCCGGGTCGAGCTCGCTCGGTCGGAAGCTGAATTTCGGGCTCCGTGGAAACTCGTGGTGGTTGTTGTGCAGTCCTTCGCCACCGGTGACGAGCGCCAGTGTCCGGATGTTCGTCGCCGTGTTTGTGAAGTTCTTGTATCCGGAGTGGTGGCAGAGGCCGTTGATCGATGACGACAGCACGAACACGTACATGACGGTGTGAATCAACGCCGCCAGCAGCCCCCACCCGACACCCAGCACGACGCACAACCCGGCGATGCCGATCAGCAGGCCGAGCGGGCCACGGTCAAACAACACGCGGTCCCACCCATCGGGTGCCATGTCGCGAACGTATTTCTCGACCACTTCAGGTTTTCGCGCCTCCCGGACATAGTGAAACGCGTTGCCAAGCTGGACCGACCAGAACCCCATCAGCAGCGGGCTGTGCGGATCTCCCGCCTCATCGGTGAACGCGTGGTGCTTTCGGTGTACGGCGACCCACTGGCGCGGCACCATGCCGGTGGTCATCCAGATCACGAACCGGAAACCCCACTCGACGACCGGGTGCAGGTCGAGCGCTCGGTGGGTAGCGCTCCGATGCAGGTAGATCGTGGTGGCAAAGACAGCCGCCTGGGTCACCGCTGACGAGACGAGCAACATCACGATCACCGATGTCAGCACATCGCCCTCCCGCACGGTCCGTCCGCGGCGCGGCCTTGCCCGCCGACCCCCGCGCCATGCCGTGCAGAGCCGCTAACGCTACCACAAAGCACAGCCCGGGACGCGTGGTGAACGCGTGTCCTCTACCCGTGGACGCGCTCGAACTCCGCCATGAACGCAACGAGCGCCTCGACACCCGCTTCGGGGAACGCGTTGTAGATCGAGGCGCGCTGGCCTCCAACGGAGCGGTGCCCCTTGAGCCCCGAGAATCCCGCCTGGCCCGCCGCGGTGACGAACTGCCGTTCGAGCTCTTCGGTGGGCAGCCGGAACGTCACGTTCATCAGCGAGCGGCTATCGGCTTGCGCGGTGCCCCGGTAGAATCCCGTCCGGTCGATCGCCTCGTAAAGCAATGCCGCCTTTCGCCGGTTGCGGGTCTCCATCGCCGCCAATCCACCGTTGTCGAGCAGCCAGCGCATGACGAGACCAAACATGTAAATGGCGAACACCGGTGGCGTGTTGTAGCGCGACCCGTTCTTTGCCGCCACCGCGTAACGCAGCATCGTGGGCAACGACTCTGGACCGCGCTCGGCGAGATCGGCGCGGATGATGACGAGCGTCAGGCCGGCCGGTCCGAGATTCTTCTGCGCACCGCCGTAAATGAGCCCGTGGCGGGTCACATCGATCGGGCGGCAGAGCAGATCCGACGAGGCGTCGACCACCAGCGGCGTATCTCCCACGTCCGGCATCGAAGGCCACTGCGTTCCGACGATCGTGTTGTTGGAGGTGACGTGCACGTATGCACTGCCGTCGCTCACCGCCAGCCCGTCTGCCGCCGGCACCCGGGTGAACGCCTGCTCCTCGGTCGTCGCGCAGATGTTCACGCGACCAAATTTGGCTGCCTCGGCCGCCGCCTTCTTCGCCCAGCTACCAGTCAGTGCGTAATCGGCCACGCCGTCCGGCGCCAGCAGGTTCATCGGCACCATGGCGAACTGCTGGCTGGCGCCCCCTTGCAGGAACAGCACGCGATATTCGTCCCCGGC
>JASLOY010000445.1 GCA_030745255.1 Vicinamibacterales bacterium | reverse complement strand
GGGAGAACGAGGGCGCGAAGGTTGTGGTGGCTCGGGTAGTGGAGCGGGGTGGGGAAAGTCTTCTGGAGGACGTCGTGCGCACAACGTATCAGCCCTGGGGCTCGGTCTTCCAATTCGGTCCGGGGACCGAGCTCCCGGAAGGGGCCAAGGTGGTGTGGGCACCGGACCATGAGGACTCCTGATGTGGGTGAGAGCTTGCAATACTGGGCAAAAAACGATAATATAGTCTTCGACGCAAGGGTCGGCCGGGCGGTCACGGGTGCGCTAGACGCGTCTGAGGAAAGTCCGCGCTCCGAAGGGCGGCGTGCCGGGTAACGTCCGGTTCGGGTGACCGAGGGAAGAGGGCCACAGAGAATGAGATTGCCCGCAGTTATAGATAATGCGGGTAAGGGTGAAAAGGTGCGGTAAGAGCGCACCGCGTTCGCCGTAAGGTGGATGGCAGGCCAAACCCCGCACGGAGCAAGACCAAATAGGGAAGCGCTATCAGGACGGCCCGTCCGAAGCTTCCGGGTAGGTCGCTCGACCCTGCCAGTAATGGCGGGGCTAGAGGAATGGTCGTCACCCGGTTCTGCGCCTTCGGGCGAAGCGTCGGGAACAGAATTCGGCTTATCGTTTCTCTACGGCGGACCCCTTTCTTAGACGGGGCTGCGCCCCGAACCCCCGCGGTGGCTTGTGGGGGCCCCAGCGGTCCGCCGCAGGACCCCGCGTCGCACCGAGAGTGGGGCTGGGCCCGTCTGGCAAGGCGCGACGAAGGAGCAGATTGGGTATCTTCGACTGAGAAGCAACGCCGCCCAGGGGGGTTCAGCTCCACTCGAATGCAGCGGGGATTCTGCCGCGGGCTGCCAGACCCACGCCGCCGCCGCGGGGCGCGCTGTGCGCGCCTTGTTCAATTGTGGAGGGGGCTGCGCCCCGAACCCCCCGCGAGCGACGAGCCGGGAAGTGGCGCGGATCCCCATTTATGTACGGACTCGAACGAGGATAAGATTCTCGACTGGGGCCACGATGGAGTTAGGAGCGGGAGGGCGTCCGGCTTCGGTCAACCAAGGTGCTCCTGCGGGAGACTGACCATATGGCACGTCGGGTGATGATTGGGATTGCTGCGATGGTTGCGCTCGGAGTGGCGGTGTCGCTGACCGCGCAGACGAACCGGCGTGGGGACGACGGGTCGCTGACGGTTGAAGACTACACGCCACGCTCGACCCTGGTCGTGCCCGAGCACCCGGTGCCGAGGGCGAAGTTTCCGGTGGTCGATGTCCACAGTCATCATCGACCAGGGCTCTCGGGTGAGCGGTGGAACACCATGATCGGCGAGATGGATGCGCTGAATCTGCAGGTGCTCGTGAATCTGAGCGGCGGATCCGGTGCGACCCTGGCACGGGGGGTCCAGGCGATTCAGAACAGTGCTCATCCGAACCGCATTGTCTTCTTTGCGAATCTGGATTTCAGCAACGGCGTGACACCGGGATTCGGCACGCGAGCGGCGACCCAGCTCGAACGGGACGTGGCCGCGGGCGCCGTCGGGCTAAAGCTGTTCAAGAATTTTGGCTTGACCGTGCGTGACGGACAGGGGCAGCGAGTCAGCGTCGACGATCCCGAGCTCGACCCGGTCTGGGAGATGTGCGCGAGGCTGGATATCCCGGTGCTGATCCACACGGGCGAGCCGGCCGAGTTCTTCCAACCGGTCGACCGTTACAACGAGCGATGGCTCGAATTGATCGTGCGGCCTGGTCGTCGTCTCCCTTCGGACCGCTACCCGGGCTTCGAGGCGATCATGGCCGAGCGGGACCGGATGTTCGCGCGACACCCACAGACACGCTTCATCGCCGCCCACATGGGATGGCATGCGAACGACCTCGCTCGGCTCGGCGCCATGCTCGATCGCCTTCCCAACGTGTATGTCGGGACCGGCGCCATCCTCTATGAGCTCGGGCGGCAGCCGATCGCGGCGGGCGCCTTCTTTGCCGAGTACGCCGACCGTGTGCTGTTTGGCAAGGACTCCTATGCGGCGGATGAGTTCCCCTACTACTGGCGGACGTTCGAGACGCGGGACGAGTATTTCGACTACTACCGGCGGTATCACGCGTTCTGGAAGCTCTATGGCATGGGGCTGTCGGACGACATCCTGAGGAAGGTGTACTTCGAGAACGCCCTGCGTGTGGTCCCTGGAATTCCGCGTAACGCGTTTCCGTCCTTTTGATCCATCGACATGGCTACCTATCTGGTCACTGGCGGCGCCGGCTTCATCGGGTCGCACGTCGTCGAGGAGCTCGTGTCGCGCGGCGAGCGGGTCCGGGTCGTCGATAGTCTGGTGACCGGTCGCCGCGAAAATCTGGCACACGTCGCCGACGTGGATTTGAGGGTCGGCGATCTGGCGGAACCGGCGGTGGCTGACCGTGCCACGACCGATGTCGACTATGTGGTGCACCTGGCGGCCATTCCGTCGGTGCCGCGCTCTGTCGCCGAACCAATCGCCACCAACCATGCGAACGTCACCGGCACGTTGAGCCTGTTAGTGGCCGCTCAGCGTCACGCGGTGAAGCGCGTGGTGTTCGCCAGCTCGTCGTCGGTCTACGGCGACGCGGCCACGCTCCCAAAGCAGGAAGACATGCCACCGGCTCCCTTGTCGCCCTACGCGTTACAGAAACTGATTGGGGAGCAGTATGGGAAACTCTTCTTCGAGCTGTACGGTCTCGAAACGGTCGCCGTACGCTACTTCAACGTGTTCGGGCCCCGTCAAGATCCGTCGTCGCCCTACTCAGGAGTCATTTCGCAGTTTGCACAGTGTCTCTCAGAGCATCGGCAGCCCACCATTTACGGTGACGGCGCGCAGACTCGCGACTTCACGTATGTGCGGAACGTCGTCGATGGGACGTTGCGCGCCTGTTTGGCGCCACGCGCCGCGGGTCAGGTCATCAACGTGTCGTGTGGTGGGCGCATCTCGCTGAATGCGTTGTATCGGATGATGCGTGACCAGAGCGGGAGCGACCTTGACCCCGTGTTTAGCGACCCCCGAGTCGGCGACGTGCGTGACTCGCAGGCCGACATCACACGCGCCCGCGAGCTGCTGGACTACGAGCCCACCGTGTTTCTCGAGGAGGGACTCCAACGGACGTTGGCCTGGTATCAGACACAGCGCGCCCTGGCTTGAGCCGGCGAGGCGGCTTCGATCACTCTGAGGCTATGGATTCGGAGAACTCAGTGGAGCCCGGTCGAACCAGCAGCGTGGTTCCGCGCACCGCGTCCACGGTCACCGGGTGGCCACTGCGAATCACGACGTCAGCGGGGGTCGGTTCGGCCAACCACAGCTCGCCGCGGACGCGTACGTAGCCTCGTGGCGCCAACGGCTCGACGGCGACACCTACCTGGCCGATCAGCCGTTCGATGACGGTGCGCGAATCAGGTTCATATGAGGCTCTGAGGAACGGATAGAGGGCGGCGTCCTTCAGGGCCCAGGTGACCACCAGGGTGGCTCCTGCCCAGCCGGGCAGACCGACCCAGCGGTGGAGCAGCAGTGCGCCGGCTACCGCGAGCAGCCAGCCCGGAATTTGATACAGCACGTATCGTCTGAGCACCGTGCTGGGCGTGGTGAAGTCGGTCACGTTTCTAGCGAAGCTCCGCCTCAGACCACCCTGACGCCGTCGGCTCCCGCCTCGCCAGGCCACCATTCGTCAA
>JASLOY010000444.1 GCA_030745255.1 Vicinamibacterales bacterium | reverse complement strand
CTGAAGGATTTGCGGCGACGCTGGGGGCATTTGCCCCGCACGATGTATCTCTCGAGTAGCGGTCGGCAACATGGGCGATCAGGTTTCCGAACAGACCACCAATCGGCTGTCGTTGTATCTCCGGTTCGTCAACGAGCTCGATGCCGAAGGCGTACGGACGGTGTCGTCTAAGGTGCTGGCGGAGCAATTTGCGCTCAACGCGGCTCTGATTCGCAAGGACCTGTCGCACTTCGGCGATCTCGGCGTGCGTGGCGTCGGCTATGTCGTCAAGGATCTCAGGCAGCGGCTGCGGCAGATTCTCGGTCTCGATCGGCGACTGAATGTGGCCATCATCGGGGCGGGCAATCTCGGGTTTGCGCTCGCCGACTATCCCGGCTTTCGCCAGGAGGGTTTCCGCATCGTCGCGCTCTTCGATAGTCTGCGTGGCAAGGTCGGGCGCCGGTCGAGGAGCGGCGTGCTCATCCATGATATCCGGGAGTTGAAGCGGGTGGCCCGCCGGGAAGGCATCACAATCGCGGTCATCGCCGTGCCGGCGGCATCGGCGCAAGTAGTGGTCAACACCGTTGTCGAGGCGGGCATCAAGGCGGTGCTCAACTTTTCGCCCGGTGCCCTGCGGGTGCCGCCCGGCGTAAAGCTCAAGAGCGTCGATCTGACCGTCTCGCTCGAAAGCCTGTCGTTTTATCTGGCCAGCAGTGGTAACGGCGCGCGCGTGTGACCCGTCTCCCATTCGAGTCTATGCCCACATCCAGCAAACGGTCGCCGTCGCGGAAGACTCGCCAAGGGTTGTCCCATGTCGACGCCACCGGACAGGTCCGCATGGTGGATGTAGGGCGCAAGGCGGTGACCAAGCGTGTGGCGGTCGCGCGCGGCACTATCACGATCGCGCCCGACGCGCTCCGGTTGATTCGGAGCGGACAGATTGCCAAGGGCGATCCGTTACAGGCGGCACGGGTGGCCGGGATCATGGCGGCCAAGCGGACGGCCGACCTGATTCCGTTGTGTCACACGCTTCCGCTGTCGCATGTCGAGGTGGAGCTGCGTGCCCGCCGCAATGGTTACGAGATTGAAGCCACTGCCAAGACCACCGGGCAGACTGGGGTCGAGATGGAGGCGTTGACCGCGGTCGCGGCGGCCGCCCTGACGGTGTACGACATGGTGAAGGCGGTCGACAAGACGATGGTCATCGGCGAGATCCGGCTCATCAAGAAGACCGGCGGGCGCAGCGGCACCTACCGCCGCACGTAGGCTGATCGCATGGCCGCGCCCCAAATCCGGACCCTGGCCGACCTGCCCTTTCACGTGTCGGGCCGGTTCCCGAAGCCGATCATGATCCGTCGCTCGGTCGGCGACCGGCTCGAGAATCGATCGAGTCGCGAGCTGTTCGACCAGATTCGCGACCTCAGTCTGGGGCTGGAGAGTATCGGTGTCGAGCCGACCGACAGGGTGGCGATCCTGGCCAACAGCCGCCCAGAGTGGACCATCGCCGATCTGGCGACGCTGACGGCCGGCGCCGTCACCGTCCCGGTCTATGCCACCCTACCGCCTGGGCAGGTCGGCTACATTCTGGCCGACGCGGGTGTGCGGGTCGCGGTGGTGGAAGATGCGACTCAGGCGGAAAAGGTGCGCGACGAGCGACACCGGTTGCCCGAGCTCGAGCAGATCGTCGTGATGGATCCCGGTCCCGACGGTGTCGCGTCGGATGCGATCGCCCTGGACGATGTCATCGCCCGCGGTCATCACCGGCTGATGACCGAGCATGGGATCGCCCGCGTCTACCGGGCGCGCAGTCAGGCGATCGCGCCAGACCAGCTAGCCACCATCATCTATACGTCCGGCACCACCGGGCACCCCAAAGGGGTGATGCTCTCCCATCAGAATTTCGTCGCGAACCTAATCGATATCGACGAGCTGATTTCCATCACGGACGATGACACGGCCTTGTCGTTTCTGCCGCTGAGTCACGCCTTCGAGAGAATGGTGGTCTATCTCTACCTCTACAAAGGCGCCACCATCGCGTTCGCCGAGGCGATTGACACGCTGGGTCGAGACATGCAGCGAGTCAGGCCGACTGTCATGACCGGTGTGCCGCGCGTCTACGAGAAGTTGCGCGCGCGCATCGTTGATGCGGTGGCCGTGGCGTCGCGGGTCCGACAGGGCCTGTTCGCGTGGGGCGTGGGTGTGGGGCACGCTGCCGCCAGTGCCCGTCTGGCGGGTCGCGAACCGGGCATGTTGACGCGCGCGCATGCGGTGCTGGCCGACCGCCTGGTGTTGTCGAAGATCCGCGCGCGGACGGGCGGGCGTCTGCGGTTCGTGGTGTCGGGCAGCGCACCGCTCAGCCGGGAGGTGGCCGAGTTTCTTTTCGCCGTCGGGCTGCCGGTGCTCGAGGGGTACGGTCTCACCGAGACGTCCCCAGTCCTGGCGGCTATGCCGCCGGACGCGGTGCGGCTCGGAACGGTGGGAAGGGCCTTGGCCCACGTAGAGTTGAAGATTGCAGACGATGGCGAGGTGCTCGCGCGAGGGCCCAATGTGATGGTCGGCTACTACAACAACGCGGAGGCCACGGGGGCGGTCATCCGCGACGGTTGGTTTCACACCGGCGACATCGGGCGGATCGACGCCGAGGGGTATCTGTCGATCACCGATCGCAAGAAAGAGCTCATCGTGACCGCCGGCGGCAAGAACGTGGCGCCGCAGCCAATCGAGGCGCTCCTCAAGCGCGACCCGATCGTGGCCGAGGCGGTTCTGGTCGGCGACCGTCGCCGGTTCGTGTCGGTGCTGCTGGTGCCGGACTTTCCGACACTTGAACAGCGGCTCGCGGTCGAGGGGCTCCCATCGGGCGATCCCGAGGAGGTGGTGACGCGCGAGGACGTGCGGCAACTGTTCCAGCCGCTCGTCGACCAGGCCAACAGCGCGTTGGCGAGCTACGAGCAGGTCAAGAAGTTTGCCCTACTGCCTGCCGAGTTCTCGGTCGCGACCGGCGAGCTGACTCCTACCTTGAAGGTGAAGCGCCGCGTCGTGGCAGAACGATGGAAGGACGTCATCGAGGGAATCTACGCCGAAATTCCTGAGAAGGCAGAAGTCAGAAGGGACATGAGGGCGTCGCCGCCGTCCGAGCGCCCAACGCCAGAAGAGCGCTGAGGGCCACGCGTGTCGGTTTTCCTAGTGCGGCGCCCGGCTGGCAAGGCGCGACGAGGGAGCATACAGGCGGTATTCGACCGAGGAAGTAGCGCCGCCAGACGGGATGCCCCGCTAGGAAAACCTAGAAAAGTGTGGCGGTTGTCAGTGGCCACCACCGGAGGTGGACCTTCCCGATGACATATTTTTCGGGCACCTGGCCCCAGAGCCGGCTGTCCGAACTGTTGTTCCGATTGTCTCCCATGACGAAGTAGTGCGCCTCCTGGACCACTTCGGGACCATGGTTCTCGTGGCTTCGATAATCGGGTTTCACATACTCGTCGGACAGCATCACTTCGTTCACATAGACTCGTCCGTCTTCGATCCGGACAGTGTCGCCTTCCCGGGCGATGACCCGCTTGACGAACGATTTGTCAGGGTCACGGGGGTAGTACAGCATGACAATGTCGCCCGGTTGGGGGAGCCCGAAGAACTGATAGAGCGCTTTGTTGACGATTAACCGGTCCTGGTCGGCCAGGGTCGGCTCCATGCTCTTGCCCTCGACTCGGGC
>JASLOY010000443.1 GCA_030745255.1 Vicinamibacterales bacterium | reverse complement strand
CCTCTCTTGGGACGTGTCCACGAGATCGGATCAAGCCCAGGCGCTGCTGGCGCGAGTCTGTGACGCGGTCCATCACGCCCACCAGCGCGGTGTGATCCATAGGGACCTCAAGCCGGGGAACATCCTGGTCGACGCGGCGGGCCAACCGAAGATTCTCGACTTCGGCATCGCCCGGGTCACCGATTCCGATATCCAGGCGACGATGCAGACCGATGTCGGGCAGCTGCTCGGCACGCTGCCCTACATGAGCCCGGAGCAGGTCGAGGCGGACGTGCTGGATCTCGACACTCGCAGCGACGTGTATGCGCTGGGTGTGGTGCTCTACCAGCTGCTCGCGGACCGGCTGCCATACGAGGTGTCCGGGCGGCCGGTGACCGAGGCGGCCAGGGTGATCACCGAAGAGGAACCGGCCGCCCTGCGCACCCTCAACCGCTCGCTGGATCGCGACATCGAGCTGGTCGTGCGGAAGGCGCTCGAGAAGGAGCGGACCCGACGGTATCAGTCGGCGGCAGAACTGGCGGCGGACATCCGCCGGTATCTGGCCAACGAGCCGATCGAGGCGCGGGCGCCGACGACCGCATACCAGTTGCACCAGTTCGCGAGGCGGCACAGGGCGATCGTGGGCGGGGTGGCCGCGACGGTCCTCGCGCTGTTGGTCGGCCTGGCGGCGACGGGCTACTGGATGTTCGAGGCACGCGCCGAACGCGACCGCGCCGCCGCTGAGCGGGACCGGGCAGAAGGGGAGGCGACGAAGGCGACGGCGATCAACGATTTCCTGCAAAACACGCTCAGCTCGGCGAATCCGTACGAAGGCAGCGGTCGCGAGGTGACGGTGTTTGCGGCGCTCGGCAGTGCCGTTGACACGATCGACGATGCCTTTGCCGACCAGCCTGAGATCAGCGCCGCGGTCGAAGACACCATCGGACGGACCTATCGCGATCTCGGCGAATACGACCGCGCGGAACCGCTGCTCCGCTCGGCGCTGGAAACGCGACAGCAGATACTCGGTGCAGACGACCCGGACGTCGCGCAGAGTCTGAACGCCCTGGGGGAATTGCTCTTATACCAGGGGGACTATGAGGCGGCTGAGCCGCTGTGGCGTGAGGCGCTCGACCTCAGACGCACGTTGTTCGGAGATACGCACCCCGACGTCGCGGAGATGCTGAGCAATCTGGCGATTGTGCACCAGATCAGGGGCGACTACGCTGCGGCCGAAGCGATGAATCGAGACGCGTTAGCGGTACTACGCGAGGCGTTGGGCGACGAGCACGAGGACGTGGCCACCAGCCTGAACAACCTGGCTAACGTGCTTGCCGCCCAGGGCGACTACGAGGCGGTGGCGCCCCTGCACCGTGAGGCGCTGGCGATCAGACGCGCCGTGCTCGCTGACGACCATCCCGATTTGAGCCTCAGCCTGCTCAATCTGGCCACGGCGCTGACCGAGTTGGGTGACTACGCGGAGGCCGAGTCGTTATACCGCGAAGCGGTTGCGACATACCGGACGAGCCTCGGTGAGCAACACCCACGCGTGGCCGCGGCGCTGAACAACCTGGCGGCGATGCTGCTGAATCGGGGCGACTACGACGAAGCCGAGGCCCTGCAACGGGATGCGCTCGCCATGCAGCGCGCCGTGCTGGGCGAGATGCATGGTGACGTGGCCGTGAGTCTCAGCAACCTTGGCACGTTGTTCCGGCTCAAGGGCGATCTCGACGCCGCGGAGCCGTTCCACCGCGACGCGCTGGCCATCCGGCGAACGGTGCTCGGCGAACAGCATCCCGATGTTGCGGGGAACCTGAACGACCTGGCGGCACTGCTCCGCGACAAGGGCGACTACGCGGCGGCGGTGCCGCTGCACCGCGATGCGCTCGACATCTTTCGGAGGTCGTACGGCGCCGACCACTGGCTCGTCGGCCGCGTCCAGCGCGACCTTGGCTGGACCTTGACCGGGCTGGGTCGCTACGAGGAGGCGGAAGACGTCCTGCTGGCTTCCCAGCAACTGCTCCAGGGCGCGTTCGATGGGGACCATGTCGAGACGCAGGCGGCCGTCGAACGGCTCATCGATCTGTACGAGGCGTGGGACCGGCCGGACCGGGCCGCTGAATACCGCGCGTTGCGCCGGTCACCTTGAGCATGGAGTCGTACACTTCCAGGAACCAGGGACTGGCCCAGTCATCTTCGCTCGAGACCGTGCTCATTTCAGCCCCGCCGGCGGGACGACAAGCGCTATGAGCCGTTCCCCTGTTACGGAAGATCCATTTCTGGCTCGGCATGGGCGACGACCGCGATACGTCTCCGGCTTCGACGCGGTCGGGACGAGTTCGAACGGCGAGATCGATCGTCAGGAGTGAGAAGGACCTGTGGCCTGCGCTACATCGGACTACGGTGCGGCGAGCGACGCCGAGATGATCTCTTCGTCGTTCCGCGCGATGATGTGCCGGTTGGCATAGGCCGGGTGCGACCAGTTGACAAAGGTCAGCTCGCGGCGGTTGCCGGGGCGGGAGGTCGGTGCGATCAGCGACGTGCGGCTGATCTCTTCGTAGCCCTCTGGCGACAGCTTCGCGATGATCAGGTCGCCGCGGTCGTTGTTGATGAAGACTCGGTCCTCGTGCCGCACGATGAAGGCGCTGGTCCAGCGCGCTCGCTCGCTGGTGGCATCCTGTGTTTCCCACACCCGCTCGCCGGTGGCGGCAACCAGACACCGGAGCTGGCCATAGCTGCCGAACCCGTAGATGTGGTCGCCGTCGATGATTGGCGTGCCGATCACGGCGTGCAGCCCGTCGGTCAGAATTTCGCTGTTGCTGCTGCCGCGCCACCGTAGCGCTGCGTCCGGCCGGTCGTTGTCGAGCCCCAGCATCATCGGGCCGTTGTAAAAAGTGGTCAGGAACAGATCCGAGCCGCGGCGCACCGGGGTCGCCACCGTCATGTCGTAGTCGATTTCGAACGGTTCCTCCCAGTACACTTCGCCCGTTTCAGGATCGAGCGACGAGACCGCCAGCGGATGCCAGATGATGAGCTGTCGGACCCCGCCCGCCTCGATGACAGTTGGCTGCGCGACACCGGCCCCGGCCTCGACTGAGGACAGCGCCCGCCAGACCTCGGCGCCGGTCGCTCGGTCGAACGCCACCACCTTCGCGTCGGGCGTGCCGCCCACGAGCGTGATGACCCGGTCCCCATCGACAAGCGGCGCGCTGGCGAAGCCCCACTGCGGCACTTCGGCGCCCCAGTCTTCGACGAAGCGAGTGCGCCAGAGCACCTCGCCGTCGTCGACCCGCAGTGCAGTCATGATGCCACTGGCACCAACGGCGTAGACCTGGTCGCCGTCGATCGTCGGGGTGGCGCGCGGACCCTCGTCCCACGAGACTCCGACGTAGCTGGCCTCCCAGCTCTCGGTCCAGAGGACCTCGCCGGTGTCTTCATCCAGACACAGGATGCGCTCGATCCC
Organism: Vicinamibacterales bacterium; assembly: GCA_030745255.1. Classification (GTDB taxonomy): domain Bacteria; phylum Acidobacteriota; class Vicinamibacteria; order Vicinamibacterales; family UBA8438; genus NP936. The sequence continues at coordinate 243 of JASLOY010000443.1, read as the reverse complement.
CTCGAGTCCGCGGCCACGCTCGAAGTCGGTAATGAACACCCGCCCGTCGGCCACCGAAGGGCCTGAGAAGCCGTGATGAAGCGGCGTGCGCCAGCGGACGTCCAGCCCATTCTCAGGAAACGTCTCGAGGATACCGGTCTCGTTCCAAACGCCCAGACGTCCTTCGCCCCGAAACTCCGGCCAGTCGTCTGCCGACAGCGCTATGCCGGAAAGGGTCAGCGCAAGGGTGAGCACGGGAAACAC
>JASLOY010000442.1 GCA_030745255.1 Vicinamibacterales bacterium | reverse complement strand
CTCGCCCATACCAGGGATTTCATCTCGACGCATGGATCCCGTTGACCAGAGCCGCGTCATGATTCGCGTGTGCCTAGTCGAGGACCAGACGATCGTGCGCCAAGGGCTGCGCACCCTGCTCGATCTCGTCGATGACATCGAGGTCGTGGCTGAGGCTGTCGACGGTGAGGACGCCGTGAGCCGGATTCCCGACCTGGCCCCGGACGTCGTCCTCTTGGATATGCGGATGCCCAAGCTTGACGGCCTGGGTGTGCTCAAACAGCTCAACGCGCAGCACCGCCTCCCGCCGACGATCATCCTGACGACGTTCGATGACGACACCACCGTGCTCGATGGCATTCGCGCTGGCGCCAAAGGCTTTCTCCTCAAGGATGTCTCGCTCGACCAGTTGACCAGCGCAATCCGCACGGTGGCCGAGGGCGGGACGCAGATTCAGCCTGCGGTGACCGAACGCATCCTCAAGGGGCTGGAGGGGCTCCCCTGCGATTTCCCGAGCCTCGATCCTCCGGACCCGCTGACTCAGCGCGAGACTGAGATTCTTCGACTCATGGCCGGCGGCTATAGCAACCGTGAGATCGCCGGCGCGCTCGACCTGGCCGAGGGCACCGTAAAGAACCACATCTCGAGCATCCTGTCGAAGCTTGGGGTCCGCGATCGCACGCGGTCAGTGCTCAAAGCCGTCCAGCTGGGACTGATTCAGTAGCCCCAGCAGCGCAGCGGGCTTGAACCATCAGATTGACGGCGCAGACCGGCGTGCGCCGACTACCAGAAGAAGACCACGGCCGCCAGTCCGATCAGACACCACCCGCACACCAGCCCACAAATCGTCCAGCAGATGAGACCCTTGATCATGCTCGCACCTCCTCATTGCGGTCGCGCCCGGCCGACAGGCTTTGGCCCGACAGCCCCGTTCATTGAACTGTAGGCGTGTCGGTCCTCCAGGCGCATGTGCCAAAGGTCACGGTGGGTCCCCTCCCGAAGGTCACGGCGACGAATCGTGACCAATGGCACATGTCATCGTGAACGCGGCTCGCTACAGTGGTCATGTGTTGCACGAGAGGACCATGACGATGACGAGGGAGTCGGCCGAGAGACCGACCCGGCATTGTGCCCGGCATCGTCCATCTGACATGAGGTGAGCGATGAAGAACGAAGGAACGGACGCCAGGCCCGTAGGTCGTGTCTTGCGCCTGCTGCTCGGCGTGTTGCTGGTCGTGGAGAGCGGGCGCTACCTCGTTGGGAAAGGACTCGCGCTCGTCGCGATGGCGGGGGGCGTCGTGGTCGGGGAGTTCCTGTTCTATGCCGTATTGCACCTCGTCATCGTTCGGCTCAGCACGTCGATCAATCGCTGGGTCGGCGCACTCTTGGCAGTCATGCCTGTATTGCTGGTGTTCGCCCTGAGCGCCGCGCCGGGCCGCCTGGGGACCATGCTGTTTGTCGGGATCTCCCTGTTCTTCACCGCGCTCCGAAATGACGCAGGCTGCGAGGTCATGACCCTGCCGGGCATGGTCTTTGGACGGCGGACACACCTGGTGTGCGTGGCGTTGTCACCAGTCGATTGGATTGAAGAAAAGGCCTACCAGCGATTTGGGAACGCGGTCTCATCGTGAGGTCGACCCCCACGTGTCGCCGCCATCTGGCCACCGCGCCAAGACCGAGTGGAGCGAAGCTGACGTCACGCGTACAAACGAAGGGCCGAGCCTGTAATGGCTCGACCCTTCGTGCTCTACGTCGTGAGCGAGGAAAAGCGTCCTACACACCCATCGGTTCGTCGCGAATCGACCGCTTCACCAGGTTCTTCATCAGGTTCACCTTGAACCCGTTGTGCGTCAGTGGCGAAACGCCCTGGATGGCGATGTTGCCGGCCTGTTCGGCGGTCTGCTCGTTGCGCGCCTGACCGCGAATGGCGTTCTCGACGGCAGTCAACCGAACCGGTGTCGGGGCCACGCCGTTCACGACGACCCGTGCGTCTTCGATCGTGCTGCCATTCTCGCGAATCGCGGCGACGACGTTGACCAGCGGGAAGTCCCAGGTGTCACGGTCACGAACCTTCTCGAAGTAGACACGCGCGCCGGCCCACGTCGATGGGACCCGAATCGACGTCAGCAGATCGCCCGGCTCCAGCACCGTCATCCGCTCGATATCGATTTCCGGACCGACGAAGAAGTCCTCTGCCGCGACAACGCGCTCTGAACTGCCACGCCGCACGACCATCTCCGCCTCGAGCGCCACGAACATCGGCGCCGTGTCAGACGGGTTGACCGCCACGCAGCGACTCGCCCCGAGGATGCAATGCTCCCGGTTCATCGCCGTTGGCGGGCTCGCGTAGCAGATGTTGCCACCGGCGCGGTAGCACGTCCAGCCGTCCCGGTAATACCAGCAGCGCGTATCCTGCGCCACGTTGCCGCCAATCGTGCCCTGGTTCCGGATCTGCGGTGACGCCGCCGACTTGGCCGCATAGGCCAGCGCCGGGAACTGTGACCGCACGTCCTGGTTGTTGATGACGTCGATTAAACGAGCCATTGCACCAATTTCGATCCCGTCGGCGGTCGACCGGATCTCTTTGAGCGACTCGACGCCGCCGATGTCGACGACCACACGCGGCCGCTTCACCCGGTCTTTGAACCAATCGAGTGTATCGAGCCCACCGGCATACACCCACGCATCGGACTGGTGGGCTGCCAGCAACGCCAGGGCATCGTCCGCACTGGTCGGCTGGAACAGCTCGAGTTGAGGAATTACGTCGCGAATTACGGCCATGGTTATGCCTCTCCTTCGTCAGTTCCTTAGACGTGAGCGGTCAGCCGATCGTGGCCGGTTGGGGCCTGCTCGAGCTGCGTGAGAATCATGTCGCGTGTAACTGGTGAACGGTAGAAGTCGCCAGTGTTCTCGCCAAGCGAATCCAATGCATCCGCGATAGCGTTGACGACTGATCCAGACCCGGCGCCCTGTGCCGCCTCGCCGATACCCTTCGCGCCGAGCGGGTTGTCCGGGTCTGGCAGATCGGCGTTCACCCACTGCATCGGCCGCTCGTGCGGCACGTCGAGGATGCCCGGCGGCCGGTTGTTGTAGAACCGCTTCGCCACCAGCAGCCCCCAGCGCCGGTCGTAGACCCACTTCTGGCTCAGCGCGACGGAGAAGCCCTGGACTCCACCGCCAAGCACCTGCGCCCCGTAGGTCTTGGGGTGCATGATGGTGCCGGCATCCGTCCCGGCCACATAGTCGATGATCTTGATCTCGCCGGTCTCGATGTCGACCTCGACTTCGGCGAAACCGACGGCGAACGACCTCCGCTGGCCATTCACGTCGTAGTTGTCCTTTGCGACACCCATCAGCCCCTGCCCGGCCAGCGCGGTGGCTGACGCGACGGTCATGCCGTTGATGTCTTCGGGCAACTCGTGGCCATCGAACTTGCCACCAAGCTCAATCGCCCGCTGCGCTGCCCTGGCGAAGCTCAGCCCCTGCGAGCGATTGCCTCGACGATAGACACGTTCGCCGCCCACTTCGTAGCTGTCGGGCGACCCACCCAGGTCCTGTGCCGCGATTTCCTTCAGCTTCTGGGTTGCGTCAGCCACCGCCGCCCAGTTGGCACGCGTGTGCGCGAAGGTGGTCGAACTGCCACCCTGCGAACAGCTCCAGGGCAAATTCCGGGTGGTGTCTCCCCAGGCGACTTCGCACTTCTCCCAGGGCATGTC
>JASLOY010000441.1 GCA_030745255.1 Vicinamibacterales bacterium | reverse complement strand
TTCCCGAGCTTTGAGGTCGCCGCCGACTGTCTGTTCGCGTCGGCCCTTGAGCTATACGGCGCCGGCAGCGCGCCGGTCACCGCGATCGCCCAGGCGCTCGACGCGGTCGGGATCCCCAACACCATCACCTGTCACGACCTAGGTGGATGCCGGTGATGATTCTGACGCGTCATGTCACACCGACGAGGACGTACGAAATGCACGAGAGATGCCAACAGCTCGGGATGGCCGGTCCGCCCGCCTGGTGGACCAGAACGCTTGCAGCGGCCATGGCCGTTGCTACCCTGCTTGGATCGGCGACGCCGGCCGGGGCCCAGGACGGCCGTGTCTTCGTCCATGTCAACGGCGGCGCGCAGGCGACCTCGACCGACTTCAGCGATAACGTCGTTTTCACCGAGTTCGTCGAGGAAGGCGACTTCGACGCCACCTACGCCATCGACAACGGCGTCATTCTCGATGTCGGCGGCGGGTTCGTGCTGGGCCGGGGCTTTGCGCTGGCGGTTGGCTACACCCGGTTCAACCGGGACGACGACGGGGACGTGGACGCCCGTATTCCGCATCCGTTCTTCTTCAATCGCGACCGGGCGATCGCGGGCAGCGCGGCGAGCCTCGGCCGCACCGAACACGGCGTGCACCTGCAGGTGCGCTGGTTCGCGCCGGTCCCTGGTCCGTTCGAGGTGGCGGTGTTCGGCGGGCCGACCTTCTTCAACGTCAGGCAGGATCTCGTGACCTCGGTTGGCTTCAGCCACAGCTTCCCGTTCAACGAGGCCAGCTTCACCACGGCGTCGACCGCGCGCCGGTCCGACTCGGCGATCGGCTACAACGTCGGCGCCGACGTCGCGTATTTCTTCTCCCCCCACATCGGGGTCGGGGGGCTCGCGCGCTTCACGCGCGGCTCCGTCGATCTCGTCTCGGAGGACAGCGGTCTGGTCCCGACCGACGCCGGCGGCTTCCATGCCGGCGGCGGGCTGCGGCTGCGGTTCTAGCGAGGCTCCGCCTCGCTAGGCTGCCATTCTTCAATGGCCCCGCTACGCGGGGGGGCTAGGCTCCGCCTCAGACCACCAGATGCCGTTGGCTCTCGCCGCGCACGGCGAGCGCTTCTGAGCGACACTCGGAAGCCTGCCGGAGCTCGTCCGCCGTCGTCGGGACTCCGGCCGATGACAGTCGATCTCTCCCTCCGTGTTATTTTGCCAATATGCGCCGGCTCCAGACCGGTTCGACCGGTAAGCGCCGGACCGCCGGCAGAGCGCACTCACCGAGGCGATGGTCTTGTCGCTCGATGACCGGTCACCGGGGCCGGTCTCAACGAGATCTCGCAGGCCAGCAGCCGGCTCGAGATCATTCCAGCAATCGAAGGAGGGTGAGGACGGTGGCGCTCCAAGAAGTCAGAAGGCAGAAGGCAGAAGGCAGGAGAAGCCGAAAGGCTTCGTCGGCATCGAGGATCTTCCTGTCCGGCGCCGCCGTTACCACGATCGCGCTCCTCGCGCAGACACCGGTTGCCGGTCAGGAGCACCAACGCCGGCAGACGATCAGCGTCGCAGACGTGTCGGCGCTCCGGAATCTGGATGCTGCCATCGACCGGCAGCTCAGAACCGGCGACCTGCGCGCGTATCGCACCCGAGAGAACACCTTCCTGGCAGGGGGGCTCAGCGAGAGTCTCGCGCAGTATCACCAGGGGATCCCGGTCTACGGCGCCGACCTGACCCGGCAGACCGATGGTGGCATCACGACGTCCGTGTTCGGCACGCAATTCACCGGCATTGATCTGGACACCACGCCGGGCCTGTCGATTGATGCCGCGCGTGACCTGTTCGCCGAGCTGGCGGGCCCGGTATTCGGGCTGACCGACACTCCCGAGCTCTGGGTGCTGCCGACCGCCAACGACGGCTACACACTCACCTACCGGGCCACGCTTTCCGACATGCGGACGCTGTTCGTCGACGCCGACTCCGGCGAGCTGCTGTTCGAGTTCAGCAACACGCGGACGCAGGACAGTGTCGGCTTGGGCACCGGGTTACTGGGCGATCTCAAGAAGATGATGACGGACCCGGTAGGCGGCGCGTTCTTGACCCGCGACCGGGTTCGGCCGGCTGAGCTGCGGACATTGGACATGGCGTTCGACCCCGACCGGTTCTTCGACCGCCTGCTCGGCGTGGTCTTTGGCGACGCGCCCGCCAGCGACCAAGATCTCTCCGCCGATGCCGATAATCGATGGGAAGACGGTGCCGTCGTCGACGTCCATGCCGCCCTCGGGTGGACCTACGACTACCTCTTCACACAGCTTGGCTGGGCCGGCATCGACGGCAACAATGGCGCAGTCGACGCCTTCGTCCGGCCATTCGACGCCGCCGAGCTCATTGACCGTTCCCGGCAGTGTGTCGCGGGCACCCTTAGCGACAACGAGTGCGTCATCGTGGAGTTTCTGCTGGGCTTGCTCGACAACGCCGCCTACTTTTTTCCCGGCGCGCCGGATTCGACCGGCGTGATGGTGTTCGGGGAGCCGTTTTTTCTGACGAACCCGTTGACGGCGCTCGACATCGTCGCCCACGAGATGGCCCACGGCGTGACGTTCTTCACGGCCGGCCTGGGGGACACAGCGCCACCCAACGAACCGGGCGCGATCGACGAGGGCTTCTCCGACATCATCGGCACCGCGGCCGAGTTCTACGTGCAGGAGACTGGGAGCGGGCCGCTACGCGCCGACTACCTCGTGGGTGAGGACAGCGCGTCAGCGACACGCTCGCTTCGTGACCCACAGGAGATTTCCAACTCGATCACTGGCGTCTACCCCGATCACTACGACGACCTGTATCGAGGCCCCCGAGATTTTGGCGGCGTGCATATCAACGCGCCCATTTTGGGGCACCTCTACTATCTGGCGGTCGAAGGCGGCACGAACCGCACCTCGGGACTGAGCGTGTCTGGGGTAGGGGCGGCCAATCGGCTGCAGATTGAACGAATCTTCTTCTACGCGTGGACCACATTACTACCGGCCTTCGCGGACTTCCCGATCACGGCGGACTGCCTGTTCCAGGCGGCCGTCGAGCTCTTCGGCGCCTCGAGCGCGCCGGCCGCCGCCATCGCCCAGGCGCTCGACGCGGTCGGGATCCCCAACACGGTGACCTGTCACGACATTGGGGGGTGCCTGTAATGCGCATGATGCCTCCTCAGCCCGCATCGACCAGGATGAAACGGATGAGCACCAGGCAACGATGTCAGTTTCAGCTCGGAATGATCATGGCGTGGACCCGTCGCACGGTGGGGCCAGCGACCGTGAACATCGCGGGATCGGTTGGCGCCACCTCGTAAAGCAATGCCGAGAGGAACCGAGTCAAACCCGCGGCGGTCAGTAGCCCCGCCGTCAACCCCACCAGCGAGAGCTGCAGCGACCGCCCGAGCACGTGTCCGATCACCTGGCGTCGAGTGGCGCCGAGCGCGACCCCGGCAAACCTCCCCGATCGGCGAAGCGTGCGGACACCGTAGCGGATGTCTTGCACCACGGTGTCGAGCCGGTACAAGCCGTCCGCCTGTCGGCACCCCTCCCTGACCGACGCGTCGACACCAAAGCTGCAACGCGTGGCCGAGGAGCGCCTATGGCGCGACGACCTCGATGTCGAGCTCGGCGCCGAAGAGCATCGTGCGGTCGCGGTCGCGACCAGCCCAGCGCAGCAGTGTCTCTGGGCTTGGCTCCAGCATCCC
>JASLOY010000440.1 GCA_030745255.1 Vicinamibacterales bacterium | reverse complement strand
GGTTCCGTTGGCAACGCTCCGAGCCATTCTTCACGGCGCGCACGACAAGGTTCGGGAGGCGGGCGCCGTCATTCTCGGTGGGCACACGCTGAACGACCCGGAATTGAAGTTCGGTCTGTCGGTCACGGGGACCTGCGATCCAAGAGCCTACCTCTCCAACTCGGGAGCGCGCCACGGCGACCTCCTGGTGCTCACCAAGCCGATCGGGACGGGTGTGCTGATCGGCGCGTATCGTAGCGGCTGGCTGGATGAGGTCGGTACGCACAGGCTCGTACGCAACATGGCGGCTCTGAATGACATTGCCGGCCGCACGGCACTCTCGCGGGGAGCGCGAGCGGCAACCGACATCACGGGCTTCGGGCTTGCCGGACACGCCAGCGAGCTGGCAGGCAGGTCTGCGGTGGCGATCTGCCTGTGGTTTGACAAGATTCCCGTCTACCACGAAGCCTTCACCTTCATAGAGCGCGGCGTGAGCACGATCATCACGTCGGAGAACCGACGCCACGTCGCCGGGTCCATTCGAGTGGCCGGAGACATCTCTGCCACCGAGGAAGAGCTGTTGTATGACCCCCAGACCTCGGGCGGGCTACTCGTCTCGATCGGTCCAGATGAAGCCGGGGGATACGTCGAAGCTCTCCACAGCGCCGGCGTGGAGGGCGCAGCGATCGTCGGTGAGGTCGTAGAAGCCGAAGAGCCGTATCTCGACGTGACGCGATCCTAGCAGCCCCGCCCCACTACCCGACAGGTCGAGATACCGCTACGCCGCCGCGGTGAGACGGTATGACGGCGATCATAGGCGCGATTCGATACGGCAGTTACCGTGGAGCGTCATGGGTGGTCTGGCGTCGGCAGAGGAGCTGGTGTACGGCCCTGTGCGATCGCGGCGTCTGGGCCTATCACTCGGCATAAATATCCTCCCGCCGAACGGAAAAACGTGTAACTTCGACTGTCCCTATTGCCAGTACGGATGGACGCGCGTGTCTTCTGGCGAAGCACGGAGCTGGCCCGCGCCTGAGTCGATCGTGTCGGCTCTGTCCGAACGTCTGCGCGAGGCGAAGTTGTCTCGTACGCGTGTCGATCGCCTGACCTTGGCCGGGCGCGGGGAACCAACGCTTCACCCGCAGTTCCCCGACATCGTGCGAGGGTTGCGGGCGGTTCGCGACCGCGAGTCGCCCGATACCCGCCTGGCCATTCTGTCGAACTCGAGCACGGCCGAGAAGCCGGCCATCCGCGCTGCGCTTCTGGAGCTCGACGAGCGATACATGAAGCTCGACGCGGGAGATCCGATGACGCTGCGATACGTGAACGACTCTCCAATCTCCTGCACCCGGATCGTCGAGGCGCTCCGCACGCTTCCGGACCTTGTCATTCAGACGATGTTCGTTTCCGATCCGGAGGGCCGCATGGACAACTGCGGCGACATCGCGGTGGGCCCCTGGGTCAGGGCCGTCGCCAAGATCGCCCCACGCAAGGTCCATCTCATCACGCTAGACCAGACTCCCGCTTCGTCGTTCATACGCCCTGTCTCGGACGTGCGATTGCTTGAAATCGCGAACCGCGTGCGGCAGAGCGGCGTGCCGGCTCGCGCGTTTCTGTCCAATTCGTGACACCCCCGCGTGTCCGACGTGCGCCGTTGGTTTCTGGCGACGAAACGGTCTCTTGGTTCAGTAGGACGCCCGGCGCGGACGCGTATGACGCCCGTCATAGGGGCCGTGGTGTCACGGTGTTAGTTTCGCACCGCGGCGCGATCAGCTGGGCTGGCGTCCCAGCGCTTCCTGTCGGTCGGCACGAGTTCGCGGCGCACACTTTGGAATGAATCAGGTCTTGGCCCCTCGCGTGTAAGAGATTGGGAGATCGCGATGACGAATCAGCTTCCGTACCATCCAACCCATCGAACATTCCGGCTGGCAGCCGGACTGGTGGCTGGGCTTCTCGTCGGCCTTGTCGGCTCGGCCCAGGCCCAAGTCGCTCAAGGCATAGACATCGTGATGGCTGATGGTCTCGATGCCCCCTCGTCGTTCGTGAACTGGGAGAACATGCCGCTGCACGCAGTCGACATGAGCCCTGACGGAACGACGTTGGCGGTGGTCAACATCACCGACAACCGCGTCGAGTTCTTCGACCTGACCTCCGGCAGCGCGGTTTCCAGCGGCGCGGTCCAGGTCGGCCTGGATCCGGTCTCGGTGCGCTGGCGGCCTGATGGAACGCAGGTGTGGGTCGCCAACCACATCTCGGACAGCATCAGCGTGATCGACAACGCAACCCGGCGCGTGGTGGCCACGCTCCAGACCGAAGACGAGCCTTACGACCTGGTCTTCGCCGGTGATCCCGAGCGCGTCTTCGTGACCGCGTCGCAGCGGAACCTGGTGCAGGTCATCGACCCCGGCGCGCTGGGGACGGTCTCGTCGGTGCGGGCCGCAGTGGTCAACACTATCCCGATAAACGGTGAGGATCCCCGAGCCTTGGCGGTCAGTCCGGACGGCACCAAGATCTACGTGGCGGTCTTCGAATCGGGCAACGCCACGACGCTCGTCGGTGGCGGCGACCGCCGCTGGCTGATTCCCAACATCGCCGGCGGAGACTCAGCCGGAGAGCTGACGCAGGAAGAACCGTACACAGGAGGACCCTATGGCGGGACCAACCCGCCCCCCAACATCGGTGGCCCCACCGACAGGGTGCCCTCGACCGACTGGCAGGCTTTTGACCCCCCGATAAACCGCGAGTATCTCCCGGATGGCGCGTTCCCCGCTCCGGGCGTCGCGCTGATCGTCAAGAAGAACGCAGAAGGGCGATGGATGGACGACAACGGGGGCGACTGGACGAATTGGGTCAGCGGCTTCGACGCTCCTTTGACCCTTCGGCCGGTTGGCTGGGACATGCCCGACCGCGACGTGGCGGTGATCGACGTTGCGACGGAGACGGTGACCGGCTATGCCAAAGGCCTGATGAACATGGTCATGGCCATCGGTGTGAATCCCGCGACCGGTGTGCTGACGGCTGTCGGGACTGACGCGATCAACGAGATCCGCTTCGAGCCGGTCCTCAACGCCAAGTTCACCCGCGTGAATATGGCCATCGTGGACCCCGACGACCTCAGCTCGACGATCGTCGATATGAACGCCGGCCACGTCGATTACACGATACCGACGATCCCGCAGCGCGAACGGGTGCGGTCCATCGGTGACCCGCGCGGCATCGTCTGGAACAGCGCGGGTACCCGCGGCTACGTGACAGGCATGGGCTCGAACAACATTGCCATCTTTGACCAGAATGGGCAGCGAGCGGGCGGCGAGCAGATCGAGGTGGCGGAGGGGCCGGTGGGCATCGCGCTCGACGAGGCCCGTCAGCAGCTCTACGTCCTCAGCCATCACGGCGGCACGAACCTCACGACCATCAGCACGGCGAACGACAGCGTGGTCGCTTCGGTGGCGCTCTTCGATCCCAGCCCGATGGCGATGAAGAAGGGTCGCATCCATCTCTACGGCACGCACGAGACCTCCGGTCTGGGCCAGACCTCGTGCGCCGCCTGCCACGTCGACGCTCGCCTCGACCAGCTGTCCTGGGACCTGGGCAATCCGGCCGGACAGATCAAGCCGGTGGTCGGCACCGACGTGGGTGACGATCCGAATCCCGGGCCGAACGCGAACAACCTCAACGCGGGCGGCAGCCAGGGCGGCTTCGCTGACCAGCATCCGATGAAG
>JASLOY010000043.1 GCA_030745255.1 Vicinamibacterales bacterium | reverse complement strand
GGCCAATGATTGGCCGCCACGTAGAGCAGGCCATTGCTCTCGAGGCGCGCTACGACCCTGCCGTTCTGGGTTCCGTCATCGGCCGTTGTCGTAATGACGAGCGTCGTTTGCCCCGCAGGTTGGAAATACCCGAGCGACGACTCGAACGCGACGACGAGTCCCACATAGGCAAGGAACACGATCGCGATTCGCTTTGCGGCTTTCACTCTAGGACTCCTCACGGGCACGGCGCCCCAGTCTACCTGCTGTGGCCACCGGCAAGTTTCGGAGAACCCCGACTTCATCCTGAATCAACCACCCTTTCGAGAAGCAGCGGCTCCACGCGGCCAGATAGAGGGCGGTCGAGGACGCTCATGCACCGCATCCCCGCGTTCGTGCTCGTCGCGGCAGCGGCAGTGGCGACACCGGCTATCGCACCATGGGCCGCTAGCAGGTGGCACCGGGGCTGATTTGCTCGACCTTCTGGACAACTCGCAGCGGTCCGCCACCTTCCGCCGTTGCGACGAACATCGGCATGGTCGGATGACCGCTGGCTTCGAAGGTGAGCGGACCTGTCGCGGTGTCGATGGTCAGACCATCGAGGCCGGCAATTCCCCCGGCCGCGCTGGCCTCTCCCGATCGCTCCATCGCCGCCTTCAGCGCCATCAGCGAGTTGTAATGGGTAAAGGCGACGTGCGTGACAAGCTCGCCGCCGGGCATCGAATTGGCTCGTGAGACGAAGTCCTGGACCGCCGAGCTTGCGTCACCCGCGACAAACGGGACACAGGTGATGATCGCCGCGCCGGGCACGAGCTGTGACGCCTGCCACTCGCTGAAGTCGAGATGCGCAAAGGTCTTGCCCTCCGCAACACCGAGCTCGACGGCCTGATTGACGGCATCGACCGCGTAGGGTCGCGGATCCGCGTTCCAGATGATGTTGGACTCCATGTCATGAGCCCACCGCATCACCCCGCGGTAGTCGCCGGGATGGTTCCCCAACACCGGAGTCGTGACCAAGGCATCGCCCGTGTGGGCGCCACCGAGAGCGCCATACATGTACTCCGAGACCCTTCGGCCTGACGGTGTCCAGTTGGAAATCGAGAAAGGCCGGGCTCGAATGGCGTCGCCGATAAACGCTCGGATCGGAGGAACAATCTGCCTCACGGTCGGGGCACAGTGCTTTGCGACCGGATTGCAGCCGGAGCCGTCGGTCCAGAAACCGTGGACGATGGGGACTGGCGCGTCTGCGTCTACTGCATTTATGTGACGGGCGATCAGCTGCGGGGCAACCATGACGAATCCGCTGACGATCGCCTCGCAGCCTTCGTCTGCGACGAGTGCCGCTGTGGCGGCCCGGGAAGGAGGGCTGCCCCCGTCATCGCGGTAGATGAGGTCCACGGGCCTCCCCAAAATGCCTCCCATGGCGTTGATCTCGGACGCCGCAAGGCCAAGACCAATGCGCATCTGCGAGACGTACGGCTCGACCCGTTCATCCACCCCCTGCGCATCCACCTCGCTGATGAAGACCCCGACTTTCAGCGGTCGACGCTGAGCAATCGCAGGGAACCCGAACGGCGTTCCAGCAGCGCCAAGTGCCGCGCCCGCGCCCACCATGAACTCGCGCCGTGTAACGCCCATTCATCCCTCCTCGTGTTCCGAGGCTACCGCCGAATGCCGACCTGCGTCGCAGTCCGAGTCGATGGTCAGATTATCGATCAGCGGATGACTCCCGCGGCGTAGAATGACCCGATCCTTCGGCCCTACAGACTCTGGCGTTTGACGTCAGCTGCCCGCTCGGCGGCGGCTCAACTGTTGCGACCGTCGGGGAGAACGAGTCATGGCCAAGACAGTCGACACTCGGCAGGACGATTCGGGGCTCAAGAACGCGAACGGTCTCACGCGCCGAGACTTCGTCAAGACGGGAGCCGCGGCGGGGCTGGGTGCCGGCGCCCTGCTGGAGCCGGACCAGGCGAACGCGCAGGTCTCGTCAAGTTCCAGGGGCCCAGACGACATTGCGTGGGACTACGAAGTGGACGTCGTTATCGCGGGGGCCGGGTGCGTGGGCCTGACGGCGGCCATTCGCGCGCGGGACCTCGGGGTCAGCGTGCTCGTTGTCGATTCGAACTTCGACCCTGGCGGCAGGATGCTGCACAGCGGAGCGTTCGTCTCGCTGGGCGGAGGCGACCCGGCCCAGCGTCGGGATATGAAGGGCGAAGGCGACCACGAGGGCTTCATCACCGTCGACCCGACCGAGGCCCCCGAAGAGCTCGACGACAGTGTCGACCTCCTGTTCACGGACCTCACCGACTGGTCGGTCCTCGACACCAAAGCCCAGAGCCCGTACCGCTACAACGAGCGGGAGCTCGCACGCTCGTGGGCCGAGAACTGCCCGGCGACCCGACAGTTCCTGATCGACAACTACGTGCGCTTCACGCGGATCAGCGGTACGCATGGCGGCGGAGGCCTGTCGCGCGCGCGGGGCGCGCGCTGGGTCCGCATTCTGGGCGACCGAACCGACATCAAGGCGGGGACGATCACCGCCGAGGACGCCGGCGTCGCCGACCCCGAGCGGACAAGTCCGTTCGCGCCGGTGCAGATGAACAACGCGAGTCGCGCTGTCGGTCCAAACGCCGTCAGCAACGGGGTGGCCCTCGCTCGGCCCCTCGAGTTTTCGGCCCGGGAGAAGGGCGTCGAGTTCATATTTCATCGGCACTTCGATGAGCTCGTTCGTGAGCAGCCGTTCTCGGGCCGGGTGATGGGGATTCGAGCTCACTACTCGCCGCGCCATCATCCCGAGACCGGCGAGCTGCTCGAGAGCTACTGGCAGGATGGAAACATCGACGAGCAGCGGGAGACGATCAGCATAAGGGCCCGCCGGGCCGTCATCCTGGCCAGCGGAGGCCATGCGGGCAACCCCGAGGTCCGCAGCATGTTCTATCCCGCCATGCGGGAACCGGCCTTCCCGACCAGCGGCTATGCCCTGCAGGGCCCGCATGGTCAGGACGCCAGCGCGTTCGTGGCGGGACTGCGGATCGGCGCCAACATGGCGGGCATGCAGCAGAACCTCTCGTATCCCACGACGTTCCACATCTCGACCCGCCTCGGGACCCGTGACGCTTACACCAGCATGATGCCCGGTCACCCGACGTTCGGCTTCCGCGGATCGGCTGGCGTCAACGTCGGCAGCGCCGGCTTCGAAGAGTTCATCGCCGTGAATCAGGTCGGGAAGCGCTTCTTCAACGAGGTCCGTCTTCCCACGCGGCCTGCGGGTAGCCGGTATCCCGGTGGCGGTGGCGCTCCTGGCCGGGGACTGGAGCACACACCGCTCGACTGGCGAAACTGTCGGAAGGAGTGGGTCCGGGAGATGTACAGCCACGACCATGGGCTCGATGCCGCGCTTGCGATCAACGAGGGATCAAAGCCTCCCCATTACTACTCCGGACCGCTGTGGGCGATCTTCGATCAGGACGCGGTCGAGCGGGCCGGGTGGGAGCTGCGCTACCCCTACGTGGCGGACAACGGCTACTTCTTCCAGGCCGATGCCATTGAGGAGCTGGCCGAGCAGATCGCCGCGGGTCATGAGTTTCAGCGCGTTCGGCTGAGCCACCTGGCCGACACCGTGACGGCCTGGAACAGCTACGTGGATGCCGGGGCCGATCCCGACTTCGAGCGAGAAGCGGATGCGCCGATGAACCGCATCGCGACCCCACCCTTCTATGCGCTCGCGATCATGGTGATCTGGCACGACTCCTATGGCGGTCTTCGCGTCAACGGCCGGCAACAGGTGGTCGACATGCAGGGTCAGGTCATTCCGGGTCTCTATGCGGGCGGCGAAGCGGTGGGGGGGCTCAACAAACACGGCCTCGGCAAGGGACACGTTCACGGCTATGTCGCCGGTAAGCATGCCGCCGAAGAACCGGCCTGATCCGGGCGATCCGGACGGGACGCACGCCACTCGGATCGTCGTCTGGGACGCTCCCCAGACTGTGGAGCGCGGCGGGCGTTTCAGCGTGAAGCTGGGGGTCACCTGCCCCGCGGGCTGTCAGCCCCAGGGGTGGGTGGCTGACGTGCGCGACCACGAGGGACAGAAGCAGGCCACCACCACTCTGAGCGACGCTCCGTGGCCCGGCACCGCCGCGCTCTTCTACGCGGAGGTCGAGCTGACGGCGCCTGACGCGGAAGGGCTCTTTTCCTGGGAAGTCGGGGCGCCGGACGGCGGGGCGGAAAGCCCCCACGCCGAGGGCACTGCTCGCTTTGGTGTGAGAGTCGTCCCCCCGCCTGAGTGCCGCGTGACGGTCGTCGTCGTCGACGCGGAACGTCACACGCCGGTCAGGGGCGCCAAGGTCGTGATGCACCCTTACCGAGCGATGACCGACGAGCGCGGCGTGGCCGAGGTCGGGGTTCCGAAAGGCGCCTACCGGCTCTTCGTCTCCGGACCGACCCACGTCCCTTTTCGCTGGGATGGCAATCTGACAACCGACGTGACGATCAGGGCGGAGCTGGCGTTGGACCTGGGAATCTCGGACGCAGACATTTGGTCATAATTAGACGGGGCTGCGCCCCGAACCCCACGCGGTGGCTTGTGGGGGCCCCACCGCCCCACGCCGCCACCGCGGGGCGCGCTGTGCGCGCCTTGGTCAGTGCTGGGCGGGGCTGCGCCCCGAACCCCTGCTCGGGCCTCGCGAGGCGCGCTGTGCGCGCCTTCGGCGCCGGCGACACGGGAGAAAAGCTCTGATTCTAATGTGGAAGATCGTGCTCGGGGTGCTCGGTCCGACGTTGCACATCGCCACCGTTGCAGTCGCCCAGCCGGTTGTCGATTCGGTCGTCTTCGGGCAGGGGCAGCAGCTCTACCAGGACCACTGCGCGCTGTGTCACCAGGACGCCGGCACCGGATATCCGCCGACATTCCCGGCCCTCAGCAGTAACGATCTGCTCGGGAACCCGGGTCGGATTGCCCGCACCATACGGCAGGGCACTGGTACCATGCCTCCCTTCCCGGGTCTGACCGCGGCGGACATCTCCGCCGTGGGAACCTACATCCGCAACGCGTGGGCGAACGGCTTTGGCGGCATGACAACTGCAGACGCGACCGCCGTGCTGGTGGGGCTCGAGGCGGACGGCGCCCTGGCGACCGTCTGGGATGGCGTCTTCACCGAGGTGCAGGCGGAACGCGGCCGGGCCGCGTACGCGGGTGCCTGCGGCCTGTGCCACGGGCGCAGATTGAATGGCGCTCCCGACGATCCGGATATGCGGTCAACGCCTCCCCTGGCACGGGCGAGGTTCCTCCGCACCTGGGGCGGAAGATCGCTGGCCACCCTCTTCGAATACACCCGAGCGACGATGCCCGAAGACAATCCCGGCTCTCTGACCGACGATGAGTACGTCGATGTCATCGCCCACATGCTCTCGGTCGGCGGTATGCCGGCGGGAGAGGACGCGCTCCGACCCGATCTGGGACGTCTCGCCCGCGTCGTCATCGAACAAGTGCCATAGCAGGGGCGTCGTCCAGTTCAGGGGCCGACTGACACAGGAGGAGGAGCGATGTCCTGATGGGGACAATGCGGGGACAAGTTGAAGCCATGCCGTGACGTGGATCTGTCGAGTCCAGTGGTTGTGTCGTATGCATATATTGTGCATACTCATGCATATGCGAACGACGCTCAACATCGACGATGAACTGCTGGACAAGGCGGCCAGGCTGACAGGCACGATGGAGAAGACCGCGCTTGTGCGACGAGGGTTGGAGGCGCTTATCGCGCTGGAGAGCTCGCGCCGCCTTGCTGCCCTCGGAGGTAGCGAGAAGAAGCTGAGGCGCATTCCACGGCGCCGGCCTCCCGCGGCCTGACGATGAACCTAGTGGACACGTCGGTCTGGGTAGACCATCTGCGACGCGGCAACGATCGCCTTGCCAGCTTGCTGGACGATGGAAGCGCCCTCTGTCATCCGCTTGTCATCGGGGAGCTGGCTTGCGGCAACCTTGCCCAGCGTGACCGGATTCTCGCCCTCTTGACTTCCCTACCAGAGGCGCCGGTGGCCGAGCACGCGGAAGTTCTGGAACTCGTACGGTCGAGGAGGCTGCATGGACAGGGCCTCGGTTGGATCGACATGCATCTGATGGCGTCGGCGCTCCTGGCCGGGTGTCCGCTTTGGACGTTGGACAAGAGATTGGAAACGACCGCGCGGCGGCTGGGTGCGGCGCCCAGGTGAATCCGCCACGGTACGGGTTGTCTTCTGACCGGTTTGCGTGCGGCCCTTCCCGAGAGAGGGGTGACACTTCATTCCGGCCACACGGGTAACACTTTCTCCTATGTCACGGGAGCGAGTGAAGCCCTGGGCAGTGGTTTGAAGCCTGCTCCTGACAGCCGACTTCGATGGGCCTCCCGTTCTTGACACCCCCCGCACCTTTCACTACGCTCCAAAAATGGTCGTGTCCCTGGGAGACAAGCACATGCAAAACGTGAAGAACGGGCGGTCTGGTCTCTTCGCTCTGGCGGTGTCCCTGGCCGCGGTCTTCGTCTGGCTGGGCGGCTCGTCGCCGCGCGCGGCGAGTGGCGACATCAGCGGGGTGGTGAACGGAACGGACGGACCGGAGGCCGGGGTCTGGGTGATCGCCGAGACCGACGAGCTCGAGACCCAGCTGATCAAGATCGTGGTGACCGACGACGACGGCCGGTTCCTGATCCCCGAGCTGCCCGATGCCACCTATGCCGTCTGGGTGCGCGGGTATGGCTTGATGGACTCGACACCGGTCGAGAGCGCTCCAGGTGCGGAGCTGGGCCTGAGCGCGGCCGCCGCGACCCCGGCCGAGGCGGCCGAGATCTACCCGGCCAGCTACTGGTCTTCGCTACTGGAGGCGCCTCCGCCGAGCGCGTTTCCCGGCACCGGTCCGAGCGGCAACGGCATCGGGCGGGGGATGACGAGCCAGGAGGCCTGGGTCGACCAGATGAAGCAGGGGTGCCAGCTCTGCCACCAGATCGGGTCCAAGATCACAC
Source organism: Vicinamibacterales bacterium (assembly GCA_030745255.1). GTDB lineage: Bacteria > Acidobacteriota > Vicinamibacteria > Vicinamibacterales > UBA8438 > NP936. The sequence goes on along the minus strand of JASLOY010000043.1, from coordinate 6,474 downwards.
GTGAGATCACCCACATCCGCGACCGCTTCGATTCGACCGTGGACGCCTGGGACCACCGGGTGATGTTCGGTCAGGTCGGGGGCTGGATGAACAGAATCCTCGCCGGCATGGGCCGCCAGCGCGCGATCGCGATGTATGCCGACTGGACGGACCGGATCGGAGCCGGCGAGCTCCCGCCGCGGCCGCCGCGACCGCAGGGGGTGGAGCGCAACCTGGTCATCACGATGTGGGACTGGGGGCATGGCTATTCGTTCGTGCACGACGAGGTGGTGAGCGACAAGCGAGACCCCCGCGTGAACGCCAATGGCCCGCTATACGGCGTGTCGATGTCCGACGATCACCTCGTGATCAGCGACCCGGTGAGCCATCGCTCGACCTCGCTCCAGGTGCCGGTGCGCGACCCATCGACCCCCACCTGGGAGCCGTTCGTGCAAGACAACTTCGAGCCCTCGCCGTTCTGGGGTGAGGAGCCGATCATGAACGCGCCGGCCAATCTCCACAACCCGATGATGGACGGCAAGGGACGGGTTTGGATGACCTCGCGGATCCGACCGATACCGAACGATGCCTGGTGCCAGGACGGCTCGGACCATCCCTCTGCCAGATACTTTCCGCTCGCCCGGAGCAGTCGGCAAGCGTCCTACTTCGACCCGGCGACGCAGACGTTCGTGCTGGTCGACACCTGCTACGAGACCCATCACCTGCAGTTCGCCGAGGACGCGGACGACACGCTCTGGTTCAGCGGCGACACGCAGGTGATTGGCTGGCTGAGCACCGGAATGCTCGACCGGACCGGCGACGAGCGGGTGTCCCAGGGCTGGTGCCCGACCGTCCTCGACACCAACGGCGACGGTCGAATCACCAGACCGTGGAACGAGCCGGGCGCCGGGGCGGAGCGCGATTCGGGTCGCGACACCCGCATCAACGGGTTCGCGTACGGCATCATTCCGCACCCGTCGGACGGTTCAATCTGGGTGGCGCGGACCGGCGCGGTGCCCGGCCGTCTGGTGCGACTCGAGCTGGGCGACAACCCACCCGAGACCTGCAAGGCGGAGGTCTACGAACCGCCGTATGGCACCGACCGCGTGCCACGCGAGCAGTGGGGGTACGCGCCGCGCGGGATCGACGTGTCCCGCGACGGCGTCATCTGGACCGCGCTGTCGGGCAGTGGGCACCTGGCCAGCTTCGACCGGACCAAGTGCGCGGTGACCAGCGGACCCACCGCCACCGGCCAGCAGTGTCCAGAGGGCTGGACGCTCTACCCGACCCCGGGCCCGCAGATGAAGGGGGTCGACTTCGCCGGCAGCGCCGACTTCCACTACTACAACTGGGTCGACCAGTTCGACACGCTGGGACTGGGCCGGGACGTGCCGATCGCCAACGGGACCAGCTCGGACTCGCTGCTGGCGCTGCTGCCGGCCACCGGCCAGTGGGTGATCATGCGCGTGCCGTATCCGCTCGGATTCTACACACGCGGGCTCGACGGCCGGATTGACGACCCGAACACCGGCTGGAAGGGGCGCGGGATCTACGCCGACTTCGGGACGGTCGCGAACTGGCACATGGAAGGCGGCAAGAACACCAACAGCAAGATCGTGAAGTTCCAGATGAGGCCGCATCCGCTCGCCAACTGACGAGTGCTTGCACCACTGTTGGTCAGCCAACCTTCCGTGAGGATGTCTCCAGGCGAGGGGAATGAAGCGACAGTGCGACGGCCCGCTCCGCCGGGGCGAACCTGACGAGAAGCGGCCGACGCTCCAGCCCTCTGCCACCCCTGTCGAGCAGCTCCAGGGCCAGGTCGGCAACCGAGCCGTACGCGATCTGATCCGCTCGAGCCGCGGGCGCCCGCTCGAACCTGGCGCTCGAACCGAGCTTGAGTCCAAAGTCGGCGCCGACCTCTCGGGCGTGCTGCTGCACGACGATGAGCCGTCCGCCGCCCTCGCCAGAAACCTGCGCGCCCGCGCCGTGACGTACGGCCAGGACGTCTGGTTCGGCGACGGTCAGCTCGACCCGAGCGGATCCGACGGCCGGCGGCTGCTGGTGCACGAGCTCATCCACACCGTCCAGCACGGAGCTGCTCGGTGGACGGGAAGCTCTGTGCCGCTCTCGCGCCGGACCTCCGGGGCAGAGCGCGCCGCGGACGCCGGGGCCCGGACGGTGGCTGCGGGAGGACACCTCCAACCGGGGACCGTGCCCACGTCGCCGCCGGTGCTCGCTCGCGACGAGCTGGGCACCGAATACATCCCTGTCGAGCTTGATATCGGCTTCGATCCCGACGTTGGCGCTCCGGAGCCTCCAGACCCGATCCCTGAAGAGCTCGGACCCACGCCCCTCACCTCGCCCGGGAAAGCCCCCGTCAGGCCCGCGGTCAGCCACGCTGCACCCACTGTCGTCTGGGTGGACCTCGAAGCCTCACGGGCGGACGTTGCCGGCTGGCTGCTGGGCCGTCGAAGCCAGGTCCATGGCTTCCGCGACGCAACGGAACGCGAAGCCGCGCCAGCCCGATCGTCGTCCGCCGCGAGCGGGCGACGCCCGATCGTCGTCAAGGAACCCAAGGCCCTCAGCCTCGCCGCCCGGCGGTTCATCGTCCCGCTGCTGGAGCGTGCCCTCGCCGCCGAGATCCGGTTCTTCATCCACCACATCAAGGAAACGCCGATCCGCAAGACCCACGAACTGACCAAGCGGCTCCATCGCTGGGCTCAGTGGTCCGAGTTCACCGACATGTCCGGCGTCTCCTTCTTCGAGCGGCTGGTACGCAAGCTCGACGCAACGACGCTGACCGACGAGAACGTGGTCTTCGCCGACGAGACCAAGAGCGCGCTGGACTGGTTGCTTGCCGCAACCGACCCGGCGTACGACGAGCAGATCCCCTTCGACGACCTCGCCTGACCTGTCTCGCCTCTGAACCGTCACCACGCTCGACGTGCGCTTCAGTGTGCGAATCTGGCCTTGACCTCAGCCCTCCGTCGCGGCGTTCTCGGCACGAAAGGCTCCGGTAGGGGTTGCTGGTCTGCGCGTCGGGGTGCTGCGCGGCGCCAATCCGCCTTGTCGGCGCGGTCGGGGCGCATTGGCGGGAGCCGGACGCGGCGTTGAGGGTCTCTAACACCCGCTTCTAACGTCCCAGGGCGAGAACTTCGTCACCGAAGCGCGCTGCGCGCGAAGGCCGGCGAGCAGTCAGCACCCCCACGGAGACTCCGGACAGGGATGTGGACTCGCGGCTGCGGCGGTCGCGGTGGGAGCGATACTTGTTGTCCTGCTCATCTTGTGATTGGAGAAAGGAAGGCGGTACAGAGCATGAAGACCTGCCAGTCCTGCGCCGAGGAGATCAAGGACACCGCTATCGCCTGTCCGTTCTGCGGCCGCGCCACCGCGGCACCACACGGACAGCCCAGCGCAACCACACCCGGCAAGAAATGTCCTGAGTGTGGTTTCTATTTGGCGGCCGCGCAGGATCTGTGTGATTGTGGCTATCGTTTCGGTGCGCCGCCAGAACCGCCGCGGACCTATTGGATGGGGAGCTCTCGCTGGAATGGAACCGTGTTCCTGCTCTGGCTGGTGTCGGGCGGGGCCATTGGGTTCTACAGCCACGAGACCCCCTTGGTTGGGCTTCTCGAAGGCGTCATCGGAGCGTTTTTCGTGGGTGGTTGGCTCATCCTGCTCATGGCACGGATTTCACCGAATGCCGAGACACATGACCCGCGCGCGCTATCACGCGCCGCTAAGGGCGTGGTTGGAGCGTTGACGGGATTCTGGGTCCTTGCCGGCGTCAGTGCCACGACCAGACGGCTTATCCCTGACTCACTCTTAATTCTGGCGGCAGCAGCTGGTGGCGGGATGATGGGCATGTTGGCTCACCGTCCGGACAATTGATCGAGTCCCGAAGACTTAGCGCGAAACATTTGGGGGAGACTACGATTCAGATTTAGCGCTAATTGAAGACAGCCTCCGGGAGGACGGCAGCCAATTTGGCGTAGATCCGCTACACCACAGGTGGTCGACGAGAGACCACCGACCTGCACAGAATTGCCACAAGAACGCGCACGTGCGCATTCTCAGAGGCAGTCATTCCGCCCGCCCCGGATCGCCTGCCGCAGCCACTCTCGCGCTGGCGCCGGCCGGACGACTGCGGTGCGCCCCTTCGTGGAGACCGGATGTTTGCAGAATGTTTGCAAACGGGGCCTGGGCGCGTCCCGGCGGCGGGGACCTGGGTCTCTGCAGACTCACGTAAGGCACTGATAACAAACGAAATGTGGCGGAGGGACTGTCCGCCCGATCATATTCCGGAAGTGTCCAGTAAGACACCGTAACGACCCTATGAACAGCAAGATGCATGCCTCATGGCGTCCGGCTGGGTCCATTGACTTCCCACTGAATCCCAGACATAGTGTGGGGTTAAATGGGGGGAGAAAAACACGTCACGCGCCGGCATCCACAACAGGCGCTGACGGCACGCGCCGTGCGGGCCGCGGGGGCGACGGGACGGACGCGACGACTCGCCGATGGCGGTGGGCTCTACCTCGTCGTGGCGCCGAGCGGATCTAAGAGCTGGGTACTGCGAACCGTCGTCAAAGGGAAACGCTGCGACATCGGGCTCGGTGGTGTCGCGCTCGTGTCGCTCAAGGAGGCGCGCGAGCAAGCCCTACGGTTTCGCAAGATCGCGCGGGCTGGCGGCGACCCCTTCGCCGAGCGGCGGCACGAGCGCCGATCGGTCCCCACCTTCGAGGCCGCGGCCACGCAGGTCCACGCCACGCATGCCTCGACGTTCCGGAACGAGAAGCATCGGAAGCAGTGGCTGTCGTCACTCACCCTGATGTTCACGGCGTTCGGCGCCAAGCGCGTCGATGCCATCACCAGCGCCGACATCCTCACGGCGATCACTCCGCAATGGCTCGAACACCCTGAGACCTCCCGCCGGGTCCTGCAGCGCCTGCGAGTTATCTTCGAGTGGTGCAAGGCCCAGGGCTTCTACGCCGGCGACAACCCGACGCAAGGCATCACGAGAGTGCTGCCGAAACACCGCGCTCCTCGTGGGCACCACGCTGCCCTGCCGTACGCTGATGTGCCGGCCTTCCTCGACGAACTCTGTCGAGCCAACGCGAGCGAGACTGTGAAGCTTGCCTTCGAGTTCATGATCCTGTGTGCGACCCGCACTTCCGAGACGCTCGGGGCCAGCTGGGACGAAATCGACCGCGAGGCAGAGACCTGGACTATTCCCGGTGACCGAATGAAGGCTGGCATGGAACATCGTGTGCCCCTTGCCCCGCGGTGCGTCGAGATCCTCGAACGAGTTGAAACCGACAACGAGGGCGCACTCGTCTTTCCGGGCCGCACAGCCAACAGGCCGCTCTCCAACATGGCGTTTCTGATGACTCTGCGGCGGATGCATCGTACGGACATCACGCCCCATGGTTTCCGATCGAGCTTTAGAGATTGGGCTGCTGAACAGACCAACGCTCCGCGCGCTGTCTGCGAAGCCGCACTGGCGCACACGCTCCGCGACAAGACCGAGGCAGCGTATCACCGGACCGACCTCTTCGAGCGCCGCCGGGAGCTTATGGAGTCCTGGTCGGCCTTCGCCACGACGAGGACCGCCGAAGTCGTTCCGATCAGGGCCTGACGACTCAAGAGACCACCTTGTGCCAGAGCGGAGCAAGCTCGCTGATCGGATGCAGTGGAGGACTTTGGCCCAGGCGGCGAAGGACCTGGCGCTCGCTTTCGATAATGAGTTCACAGAAGCAGATGTTCTTCAGTTTGCCCTGGCCGGAGAGTTGAGGATCTCCGCTCGATTCACCGGACCCGTGACGGCCATGCAGCTGACACCAGGTGACGTCTTCCAGCGAGTAGATGACAACAACGACTGGGAGTTGGTGGGAGAGGAGTTTCCCGATGAGCCCTTCATGGCATTGCCAAACGGCTTGTATGACCTCCCCATGACGGGCGTTGAGCGGCTGGCTGTCGAGCACGAGTTTCAACAACGGACCGGAGGTCCGAAGGTGAAGGCGCCGGAGAGGATCGAGGGACCGTTCGTGATGTCTTGGTCGACCCGAGCGAAGTTCCAGCTCCAAGAGAAGCCAGGAAGATTGAACCCGTGCGGCCAATCAGCCCGCTACCTACCAGCTGGCACGACCTTTGTTGTTCGCAGACTCGCCCTTCAAGATTTCATCGAAGAGACGCCTCCTAGCCAGCGTCTCGGCTGGAACGCCGCGTACCGCACTGACTACTGTCGACCGCCGGCTACCGAGAGTGAACCAAACACATCCGAGTCGGCAAACACCTCACGACAGGCTTCGGATTCGCCCGCCGGGACTCCGCGCATGGTCGGTGGGCCGAATTTGGCGGCGTGGCTACGAGCTGAGATGACGGAGCGAAATCACTTGTCGATGAACCGCCTGCATGTCGACAGTAAGCTCGCTAATAAGACCATCAAGAAGATTCTGCGTGGCGAGCCTGTTATGGCTGTCAGCAGAGATAAGC
>JASLOY010000439.1 GCA_030745255.1 Vicinamibacterales bacterium | reverse complement strand
CACAGAGCCGCCAAGGAGGATTGCCATGAGCACGCGACACGGACGCGCGCAGTGTATCGGTTCGGCCCTGTTGGGTGGGCTGTTGCTGGTGCCGGCCCTCGCCGCCGGTCAGCAGAATGTGCGGGATTTGCAGGGTGTCTGGGATTTCCGCAGTGTGGTGCCGTTCGAACGCCCGGAGGATCTCGCCGGGAAAGAGACTTTCACCGCCGAAGAGGCGGCCGCTTTCGAGCAACAGCGCGTCGACGCGCTCAACGTCGATCTACGGCGGGACGAAAACGGACGCGTCCCGCTCTCCGGAGGCTACAACAACTTCTGGTATGACCGTGGCACGTCCATCGGTGAGGAGCGTCGGACCTCGCTCGTCGTCGACCCACCAGACGGACGGATGCCGGCGCGGACGGACGCGGCACGGGCGCGGAACGCCGAACGTGGGAGACTCCTTGGACGCGACGCGCACGGACCTGAAGACCGGGGCGCGTTCGAGCGCTGCATCCTGGGCTTCAACTCGGGACCGCCGATGAACCCGAGCGCCTACAACAACAACATGCAGCTGTTTCAAACCGACAATCACGTGGTGATTCTCAACGAGATGGTGCACGACTCGCGTGTCATTCCGCTGGATGGGTCTGCGCATCTCCCGGACAGCGTCCGGCAGTGGATGGGTGACTCACGGGGGCACTGGGACGGCAACACGCTGGTGGTCGAGACACGGAACTTCACCACCAAGACGAGCTTCCGGGGCTCGGGCCCTAACATGCAGCTGGTCGAGCGGTTCACCAGGGCCGACGCCGACACGTTGGTCTACGAATACACGGTCACCGACCCGGAGTCGTTCGCGCGGCCGTGGTCGGCGCGAACCTTGATGAAGCGCTCGGACGCACCGGTCTACGAGTACGCGTGCCACGAGGGCAACTACGGCATGGACAACCTGCTGGTCGCGGCCCGCGACGCTGAGCTGAAGCAATGACCCGTTCCGCCGCGACGCTCGCAGCCGCCGGGCGGGCGCTCGGTGGTGTTCTGCTGGTTGCCTGCACCGCCGCCGGGGCCACCGTTCCGCTCGACACGAACGGCGTGCGACCCGGCCCGGTGACGGTCACCGAACAAGGCGACACCGTGGCCGTCGACTGGCCCGACGAGACGGGGCGCCCCTGGCGAGCAACATTTTCGCTCGACCCGGAGCGTCCGCTCATTCAGTCGATCGCGGTGAACGGAGCCCCGATCGTGTCCAACGCCCGCCCGTACTACCGGGGCGAAACAGGGACGCGACGACGCGGCTGGAACGCTTTCTTCGACTACCCCCCGGACCATCCCGACGGCACCCGTGCCGCACTGGGCCGCTTCACGTTGCGCGAGGCGACGGTCCGCACGCTCGGCGACCGGGTCGAGCTGCTGTTCGACGGGTTGCAGATGGGCGTGTTCGACGGCGGCATCGCCTACACCGTCTACCCCGGCAGCCGCCTGATCCAGCAAGAAGCGGTCGTCACCACCTCCCAGGCCGATGTCGCCTACTACTACGATGCGGGATGGGAGATGGCAGCCGCCGCGGACCGCACGCCCGGCAACAACATGCGGACCCGGGTCAGTTACTACGACACCACCGGCACGCTCCGGCATGAAACGGCGACCGGGTTCGACCCGGAGCGGGTGCCGGTGGAAGTGCGCTACCGCACGCTGGCGATGGACACCGAGCGCGGCAGCGTGGCGGTCTTTCCCGCCCCGCACCAGTATTTCTTTCCCCGGGACTTCACCTCGAACCTGGGGCAGCTCTGGCACCGGTCGTGGCGGGGCCGCGTGTCGCTTGGGATCAGGCAGATTCGCGACACCAACTGGCGCTTCTATCCCTGGATGAACGCGCCGCCGGGCCAGATGCAGCGCATGTCGGTGTTCTTCCTGCTGTCAGACAGGGGGGCGGCCGAGACGCTCGACGACGTGCTGGCCTTCACCAACCGCGACCGGTTCCGCCCGGTCGACGGCTACAAGACGCTGAGCACGCACTGGCATCTGGCCTACACCGTGCAGGCGCTCGAACACGGCTTCGACTGGACGCCCCCGTTCAAGCCGGTGCTGAAGGCGATGGGGGTCGACGCATCGATCATCATGGACTTCCACGGCGACGGGCATCCGCGGGACCTGACCGACCTGCGCCTGGACGAGCTCGACGCCTACTTCACGGCGCTCCGCGCGCAGTCGGAACCGGACTTCCTGCTCATTCCGAGCGAGGAAGCCAACGTCCACTTCGGCGGGCACTGGGCGCTGGTGTTTCCGAAACCGGTCTACTGGTTCATGGAACGTCCCGAGGGCACGCCGTTCGAGACGACTCACCCGACGTACGGCACCGTCTACCGGACGGCTGACGCCGCCGAGCTGCTCGAGCTGGTGCGGCGCGAGGGCGGTGTCATGTATCAGACGCATCCCCGGACCAAGGGCTCGACCGGCTTTCCGGACCGGATCGCCGAGACCGACCACTTCCAGGATCCGGCGTATCTTGGCGCCGGATGGAAAGCGATGCCGTCAGACCCCTCGTCCCCGCGGTTGGGCGAGCGGTCGCTGACGCTGCTCGATGATTTGAGCGCGCAGGGCATCCGGAAACGGATCTTCGGCGAGGTCGACGTGTTCCAGTTCGACGAGACGCACGAGCTCTACGCCCACATGAACATCAACTACATCCGCCTCGACGCGCTGCCGCCGTTCGACCGGTGGAACGAGGCGGTCGAGCCGCTGGCCCGCGGGGACTTCTTCACCACGACCGGCGAGGTGCTGCTTCCGGAGGTCGATCTGTCGGCCTCGAGTGATGACCGGATTCAGGCGCGGGTCGCGGTCGACTGGACCTTCCCGCTGCGCTTCGCCGAGATCGTCTGGGGGACGGGCGATCAGATCCACCGCGAGACGATTCCACTCGCCGACACGCGCCCCTTCGGCGCCGAAACGTTCGAGTGGGCCATCGACGCCGCCGGGTGGGACTGGGCGCGGGTAGCCGTGTGGGACGTCGCCGCCAACGGCGCGTTCGTCAACCCGACCTGGCGGGACTGAGCCCTCGCCACACGGTCACCAGCTAGAACATTGCCACCGGGTTGACCGGACTGCCTGTTCCGCGCGCGACGTTGAGCGGCAACAGCATGAACATGAACGCATAGCGTCCTTCCTCGGCGCACGCTGCGGCAACCGGCTCGAGCCGCGCGTTGTCGAGTAGTGCCACGCCGAAGTTGAAGAGCACGCCGTGCACCGGCCACGGCAGATTGACGCCGCCTCCGCGCGCATCCATCAGATCCCACCCGAGCAGCGCGACGTCGTGGTCGCGAATGAACTCGGCACAGCTCGGATGCAGTCCCGCGCCCCCGCGCTCGCCGCTCTCCCTGTTCGATTCCCAGCCGCTGTGGACCAGCAGCGCGTCGCCCGGCTCGACGGTGACGCCCTGTGCGCGCGCGATCTCCTCGAGCTCGACACCACGCACCGGGCGGTCGGCTGTCACATGCGGCTCGCCACGATGACGCGGCACATCGAGCAGCACGCCCCTGGTGATGATGCCGCTGCTCCAGTTGGTGATGTCGCCGAAATGCGCGCCCTGGGTGTTGATCTCGACGTCGGGATCGCGACCCTGCCACATCCCGTCTTGGTCCCAGATGTGGCAGAGCGCATCGACGTGGGTCACCGTCGCGCCGTGATAGATGTAGCCGAGGTAGTCCAGGACGTAGCCGCCGCCCCCGCCCAG
>JASLOY010000438.1 GCA_030745255.1 Vicinamibacterales bacterium | reverse complement strand
GGCGGCAACCTGCGCTCGATGGACACGGTGGTCGACGACTGGCCCCACATCCAGACGAAGACGCTGATACTCGGCGGCGAAGTCGACGGACCCGACTTCCCGGGAAACGCCCGGCGGGCCGTTGAGATTCTCCCCAACGCGGAGCTTTTCCTCATCCCGAATGTCGGCCACAACCCGCACGAAGAGGTGCCCGACATCGTCAACGCCGAGCTGATCCGCTTCCTCGGCATCGACCCGGTGAGGTAGGCATGCCTCTTCGTTCTGGCACGAGACTCCTGAAGGGGCTGGCCGGCGCCATTGGCGTCGCGTTGGTCGCCGTAGTGGCGCTGGTGGTCGGCGCGCGATTCGCCGATGGCCCGCTCGCAATCATTCCCGGGGGACCGCTGGAATCGGGTGATCGAGTCACCGGGCCGGAGCCGGACTGGACGTTCGCCCGCGACATCATGGACATGGAGGTTCAGCTGCTCGAGCCACCCCGGTCGCGGACGACCTGGCTTCAGGTATACGACAAGAAGCTGTATATCGTCAGCGGATACATGAGCTCGACGCTCGGCAAGATCTGGAAGCAGTGGCCCGCGCAAGCGGTCGAAGACGGTCGTGCGGTGATTCGGATCGACGGCAAGCGCTACGAGCGTCAGTTGGTGCGGATCCTCGACGACCGGCCCCTGCTCGAAGCGATCGCGGCCGAGGTGAACCGCAAATACGGCGCGGGACTCAGCGCGGACATGGCAGCGTCGGGGAATACGTGGTTCTTCGCGGTCGGGCCGCGATAGGCAGTGCCCATTGATCGCCGGCCTGATTCAACCGAAGGCGCCGGGACGAGGGAGGAAGACCGGAATATGGTGAAACGACTCACGGTTGCGGCGGCGCTGTCGGTGGCGCTTGGCTCGGGTGTCACGATCTCGCAGTCACCGGCCGAGGTCGAGCGGCACGTCGCGGCGGCCAAGGTGGCGGCCGGCAGCGACCATGGTGCGCTGTTCGATCGCATCTGCGCCGAGGCCCAGGCGATTGGAAATCCGCGGCGGGGTCGCGGCGGGGCGGGACGACGAGGCGGGCCCCGGCCGACGCCTCCCCGCGAGTCGTGGCACGCCGAGCCGGTCCAGGTGTTCGACAACCTGTATTTCCTCGGCATGACGGAATACTCTGCCTGGGCAGTGACGACCTCGGATGGCATCATCCTCATCGATGCGATCTTCGACTACTCGATTGAGGACGAGGTGGTCGATGGTCTCACGGCGCTCGGTCTCGACCCGGCAGACATCAAGTACGTGGTGATCAGTCACGCCCATCTCGACCATGCCGGCGGCGCAAAGTATCTCCAGGAACGCTACGGCGCGCAGGTGGTGATGGCGGCCGCCGACTACGATCTGCTCGACCGCCAGAATCCGACCTGGAAGCCGGCCCGGGACATCGTGGCGACCGACGGCCACAAGCTGACGCTGGGCGACACGACAGTGACGCTGTATCTGACGCCCGGTCACACCGAGGGAACAATCTCCACCCTCGTGCCGGTGCGGGACCGGGGGCGGTCCCATCTGGCGGCTGCCTGGGGCGGCACCGCGTTCAATTTCGGACCGAACCGGGATCGGCTCGGGATGTATATCGACTCGGCCGCACGATTCCGCGACATCGTCGAACAGGCGGGCGCCGACGTGCTGATCGCCAACCACACCAATTTCGACGGCTCGAAGACCAAGCTGCCGGCGCTGGCCGCGCGTCAGCCGGGCGACCCGCACCCCTACGTGATCGGGACCGACACCGTAGCGCGTTACCTGACGGTCGCCCATGAATGCGCCCAGGCGGCGCTGGCGGGCTTGTGACGTGCTGCCGAAGGTGTTCCCGAGGCGTTCACCTTTTGCCGTGATGATTCTCAGCGCGCTAGTCCGCTGATCTTCCAGATTCGGTTGCCGCTGTCGTCCGAGACCAGCAGCGCGCCATCCGGAGAGACGACCACGCCGACAGGACGGCCCCACTGCCGGACCTCGGTGCCGTTCTCGCCGGTGCTGGCCAGGAAGCCGGTGAGAAAATCTTCGATCGGGCCCGGCCGCCCGTTGACCATGGGGAAGAACGCGACCCGGAACCCCGACGGAATCGTCCGGTTCCACGAACCGTGCAGCGCCACGAACCCGCCATTGCGGTATCGCGCCGGAAACTGTGTGCCGGTGTAGAACGTGATACCGAGCGGAGCCGAATGCGCGGGGAAGAGCACGTCCGGCACGATCGCGCGGTCGACCAGATCGGGGAACGCGCCGACAAACTTCGGATCGTAGTGCCCGCCAATGTAGGAGTACGGCCAGCCGTAGAATCCACCGTCTTCGACCGACGTCGCATAGTCCGGCACGAGGTCGTCGCCGAGGTTGTCGCGTTCGTTTGTCGCGGTCCACACCACGTCGGTGCCGGGCGCGAGCGCCAGCCCGACGGGATTACGGACACCCGACGCGTAGACGCGAGCGCTCGTGCCGTCGGGGTCTACTTCCAGAATGGCGGCGCGGCGACAGTCTTCGCCGTCGTCGCTGTTCGAGGCCGAGCCCACCGCGACATAGAGCTTGGTGCCGTCGCGATTGAACACGATGTTGCGGCTCGAGTGTCCGCCGGTTGGCAGGTCGAGCAGTTTCTCCGGTGCCCCCCGTGCTTCCATGTCGCCGCTCTGGTACGCGAAGCGGACGACCGAGTCGGTATTGCCGACGTACAAGTAGTCATCATGAAAGGCGAGACCAAACGGCAAGCGCAATCCACCCGGACCGCGTCGCAGGTAGTCCGGAGGCGGCGTGCAAGCCGATGGGTTGGGTACCAGCGCCTGTGGTCCTTCCAGGACCCCCAAGCGGGGGGCTGGCCGCCCGCCTTCCCGGGCAGGTGCCGGGGCGCGTGCCGGCGCCGGCGCCGTCTCGCCGTCGGCAAAGACGCCGCGGGCCTCGAACACGCCATCGTTGTCCACATCCCTCAGAACGTGGATCGAATTTGTCGATGGCGAGCTGACGAAGAGGTCGCCGTTCGGTGCAAACACCATCATCCGCGGTCCTCGCAGCTCCGCGTAGCTGTTCACCGAAAATCCATCCGGGACCATCGGCAAGGTCCCTTCCGGTCGCAGCATTCGTTGACTCCCGTTGGCGGTGGCGGGTGAGGGGCTCGGCAGATCCTCGGCGCGCGGCTGCGGGTGCACGGTGTTCTGCTGCGTGACGACCACGGCGCTCTGGATGATTACGCTGACCAGGCATCCAAGCACGAAGCGTAGCCAGGCGCGCGCGTGTCGTGAGGGCCGTCCTACTGTTTGCATCGGCGTACTCCAGTCATGAAACGTCGGACCCGCGCAATTCTAGCGTAGCCTGCGCGAAGCCGCCGGCGCAGCCCGGCCGGGACGTGTCAACGCGTAGAACCTGGCCCGACCATTGTTCTCGCTCTGCCGCCAGTCGGCGGTGATCCAGCCCTGCTGCTCTAGCTTGTGCAGCGCCGGATAAAACGACCCGTCGCTGGCCTGGAGCACCTCGTCCGAGTCGAATCGACCCGATGCGGGCGCTCAGCTGCGAGTAGTATGGGCCGTGTGGCCGTCACTCCGATCGGAGCGCCTGCATCGGATGAATTGGGCGCAGTCGTGAGCGCCGGCAGGCAGCTGGGCAGCATCGACACGACGAACAGCATCCTGGACCGGCTCACCTCCAGCGCCGCCCCCGTCAAAACGCCCCTGTGGCGTGAATTGTGCCGAGCACTGGAGCGCAC
>JASLOY010000437.1 GCA_030745255.1 Vicinamibacterales bacterium | reverse complement strand
AAAGAGCCGTCCCTCGAGCCACAAGCCGATGGCGAACATCACGGGAAGCGCCGTCAGGAAGATGACGCCCTTCTGGCGCCGGCCAAGCCAGAGATGGCCGGCACCGGGAATCAGCCAGGCCAGCGCAGCGGCTGCCAGCGCCCGTCCGGAATCTGGACGCGGCGCCGACCCGCCCGGCTTCGCCGCTAGGCGAGCTCGCCGCGAATCACGAGACTTGCGACCCATGTCACCGCCACTCCCAGCGGCACCGCCGCCACGGCCCGCACGCCTCCCGTCACCGACAGCCACCCGACCACCTCACCGAGCCAGGTCACACCAGTAGGAACCGCTGCAGCCAGTACCATCGCGCGGAGCGCCGGCCGCCACATGCGCGCTGCCTCACCGCCCTTGAGACTCTTCGTCTTGCGCGCACCAGCCAGCACGACCCCGACCGCCGCGCCAAGATACAACCCGACGCACCGCGCACAGACCGGCATCTGCACACCCCATGGCCTGAACGAACGGTCCGATCGCTGGTGGCAGATCAGGCTCCCCACCAGATACGTGCCCGCGGACGCAACCGTCACCGCGCGAGCCTGGGTCTCCTGGGCCAACACGAACGGCACCATCACGAGAGTCACTAGCCAGGTCAGCGTGGCGACGCCGAAACCGCGTGTCAACCAGACCCGCACCGAACCGGCCGCCACGGCTCCGAGTGGCATCGTCATAGCGCTTCGAAGTGCGTCAGCCGCTTGAACTCGGCGAGTCGGTCCTGCAGGTGATCCGGTGTCAGCCGCAAGAGTCGATCCAACCCGAAGTCCTCTACCGCGAAAGAGGCCAACGCGCTGCCCGCGATGATTGCGCGGGTGACGACAGCGTCGGTGATCTCCCCGGCCGAGGCCAGATATCCCATGAACCCGCCGGCAAACGTGTCTCCGGCGCCGGTCGGGTCCGACACCTCCTCGAGCGGCATTGCCGGCGCGGCGAAAAATCCTCGGTCGCGGGTCATCAGGACGCCGTATTCTCCCCGCTTGATGATCAGCAGCTCCGGTCCCATGCGCTGGATGGCGCGCGCGGCTTTCACGAGGTTTGCCTCGCCGCTCAGCTCGCGGGCTTCCTTATCGTTGATCACCAGCGCATCGACCCGCCCGAGGACCTTCCGCAACTCGTCCGGGGTCCCTTCTATCCAAAAGTTCATGGTATCGGCGGCGACGAACTGCGGCTCGTGCACCTGGTCGAGCACCTCCGACTGCAACGTCGGATGGATGTTGGCAAGGAACACGAACGGCGTGGGCCGGTAGGGCTCAGGCAACACCGGACGGAACTGGTCGAACACGTTGAGGTGTGTGTAGATCGTCTCCCGGGTGTTGAAGTCGAAACTGTATTCGCCTTTCCAGCAGAATGTTTCGCCGGGCACACGCTGTAAGCCCGTCAGGTCGATGCGGCGACCGGAAAAGACCCGCATCTGCTCCTCAGTAAAGTCGTCACCGACGACCGCCACGAGACGCACGTCGGTGAAAAAGGCCGCCGCGACGCTGAAATAGGTCGCGGCGCCCCCGACCACACGCGAGGCCTCGCCAAACGGTGTCTTGATGGAATCGAATGCGACGGACCCGACTGTCAGGATGGGATGCAATTGATATTCTCTCGACTGTGGACTTCAGGACCGGTTGCAACGTAGCGACGCGGCGAATCCCCCCGGCCCCTCCTGCATACTGACTTCTGACTTCTGAGAGCCTACGCTTTCACGTACTTGCCGATAATCGGCGCCAGGTCGCGCTTGACCTCCGCCGGAATTCGATCCGGCCGGGTAATGATAGCCGAGCCGAGCGCCGTGGCGCACTCGCACCCGCGGTCGACCGGCAGCCCGGTCACTGAGCCGGCAACCACCTGTTGCGCCATCACGGCGTTCTTCATCAGCGTGGCGATGATCATGTCCACGGTCACGTTGTCATGGTCTTCATGCCAGCAATCGTAATCGGTCACCAACGCCATGGTCGTGTAACACATCTCCGCTTCCCGCGCGAGCTTCGCCTCCTGCAGATTGGTCATCCCGATGACGTCCATCCCCCACGATCGATAGAGCCGGGACTCGGCCAACGTCGAGAACTGCGGCCCTTCCATGCACACGTAGGTGCCGCCGCTGTGGACACGCGCGCCAGCGGCAGTGGCCGCGTCCAGGGCGATGCGGCTGAGCACCGAACAGAATGGGTGGGCGAACCCGACATGGGCCACGATTCCACCACCGAAGAAGCTGCTGATCCGCCCCCGGGTCCGATCGAGGAATTGGTCTGGTAGGACGATGTCGAGCGGGCGGTATTCCTCCTGCAGACTGCCGACGGCGCTGGCAGACAGGATCCACTCGACGCCAAGCGTCTTGAAGCCGAAGATATTGGCGCGAAAATTCAGTTCCGACGGCATCAATCGATGCCCCTCGCCGTGGCGGGCGAGAAACGCCACCCGACGGTCGTTGAGCGTGCCAACGACGTAGGGAGACGACGGGTCACCGAAGGGCGTGGACACCCTCACCTCCTCACGGTCCGTCAAGGCCTCCATGTCATACAAGCCACTGCCACCGATTACGCCGATCCGGATATCCGTCTGCCCATCGCTCACTGACCCTGTCCCTCCCCACTGCCGCCCGATCGAGCCACCGGTTCGGTAAGCTCCACCAGGACACCGTGCGCGGCGGACGGATGGATGAACGCCACGAGATGCCCACCGGCGCCCGGGCGTGGCTCTTCGTCGATCAGCCGCACTCCGCGAGCCTTGAGCCGGGTGAGCACCGCCCCGATGTCGTCGACCCGGAGGGTGAGGTGGTGCAAGCCTGGCCCTCTCCGATCGATCGAGCGCGCGATCGCCGACTCCGCCGATGTCGCCTCGAGCAACTCCAGCGTGACCTCTCCGACTGACACGAATTGCGCACGCACGTGCTGCGATGGCACGTGCTCCACGCTCTCGATCCGTAGCCCCAATGTGTCCCGGTAGAACTCCAGCGCCGTGTCCATGTCGCGGACCGCGATGCCGATGTGGTCGAGCACCATGTTCGACCGGGGTGGGTGCCGTTCGACCCGGAGCACGCGGTCCAAGATCTGGTCGGCCGCGGTGTAGGGGTCGATCTCGCCCCCGGCGACCTGGTCGACCACGCCGTCGAACCCGCCGGGCTCGAGTGCGCGTTGCTCGGCATGCTCGAGAAAGTGGTCCGACAGCAGCTGCCGGATCCGGGCACCCACACGCGTCCGTCGTCGTTGCTCGACCGCGTTGCCGCCGCGCTCACGAAATCGCTCTACGCTGTCCAGCACGTCGTCAACGCCAACGCCATCCGTGGCGCAGGTCTGCAGCACTGGCGGCCGCCAGTCGTCTGGGCCGTAATCGTTGAGCCCCAGCATCATCTCGACTGTCGCGACGGCGCGGTCGGCGCCGTCGTGGTCCGACTTGTTCACGACGAACAGGTCGGCAATCTCCATGACCCCCGCCTTCAGCGCCTGCACGTCATCGCCGGACCCCGGCATGGTCACGACGACCGACATGTCGGCCGTACGTGACACCTCAATCTCGGCCTGCCCGACACCCACCGTTTCGATGACGATCACGTCGAACCCGGCCGCATCCAGAATGACCGCCGCATCGCCGGTCGCGCGCGACAGACCGCCGAGCTGGCCACGCGTCGCCATGCTCCGCACGAATACGCCGGGGTCAGCGGCATGCGATTGCATCCGAATGCGGTCGCCCAGCACCGCGCC
>JASLOY010000436.1 GCA_030745255.1 Vicinamibacterales bacterium | reverse complement strand
CGCATACTCGGAAGATTTTCGAGCTGTTGCGACCACTCGGTGTGCCGACTCTCCACTTCGGCACCGGCACGGCCACCTTGCTTCCCGCGATGTGCGAAGCCGGGGGCGATGTGATTGGCCTGGACTGGCGCATTCCGCTCGATACCGGATGGGACCTGGTGGGTGAGGACCGCGCCGTGCAGGGCAACCTGGACCCAACGCTGTTGCTCGGTCCGGTCGAACGCATGTTACGCGGCGCCGATGAGGTGTTGCGCCTGGCGCGAGGACGGCCCGGGCACATCTTCAACCTGGGCCACGGCATTCTCCCGAGCACCGATCTGGACCACGTACAGACCCTGGCCCAATTTGTCCACCAAAGAAGCAGTGTTTGACGTCGCGGTCGTCGGTGGCGGAGCCGCCGGGCTCGCCGCGGCGTACGAGCTCCACCAGCATGGCGCCTCGTTCGTCCTGTTAGAGGCTGCCCCTCGCCTCGGCGGTGTCATCCGCACCGAGCAGGTGGACGGGTTCACGCTCGATGCGGGTCCCGATTCGCTGCTAGTCCAGAAGCCGGCGGCACTTGAGTTGTGTCGAGAGCTCGGACTTGGCGAGCGGCTGGTGTCGACGCTCGAGCCTCGAACCGGTTACATACTCCGAAACAGACTGTTGCCGATTCCGGGGGCCTCAGTTCTTGGCATCCCGACTGCCATTGCGCCGTGGGTCGGGACCGCCCTGCTGTCCCCGGCGGCCAAGCTCCGCATGGCCGCCGAGTGGCTCATCCCCCGTGGTGACGCGACCCAGGAGTCGGTGGGCGACTTCTTCAGGCGGCGCTTCGGCCGCGAGATGGTCGAGTATGTGGCCGAGCCGATGCTGGCAGGTATTCATGCCGGCGATGTTGACCGCCTCTCGATCGAATCGTTGTTTCCGCGGCTGGTCGAGGCCGAGCGCACCCATGGCAGCGTCATTCGCGCCCTCCGGTCTGCCCGCGCGAGAACGGATCGGCCCTCGGCGGGTCCCTTTCGGTCGCTGCCTGGTGGTATCGAGGAGCTCGTGACCGCGCTGGTGGCGACCCTCCCGTCGGCGGCCATCCGGCGCGGGTCGCGCGCCCTCGACTTGAGCGGGCCATCTCCCTTCGCGGTGCAGGTCGAAGGGAGCCCGGCCGTCTCCGCCAGGACGGTGATTCTGGCGACTCCGGCCCATGCCACGGCTGGCTTGGTGCGTGGACTCGACGACCGGCTCGCCACGCTGTGTGCACAGATCGCCTACACATCGACAGCGACGGTCCTGCTCAGCTATCCGCAGTCCGCGGTTCGACGACCGCTGCCGGGCACTGGCTTCCTCGTGCCGCGTAATCAGCGGGGTGTGCCGTTGACGGCCGGCTCTTGGGTTTCCTCGAAGTGGCCCGGTCGTGCGCCCGAGGGGCAGCTGCTGGTGCGTGGGTTTCTAGGGGGCGCCCGCGACCCAGAGGCTCTCTCGCGCCCAGACGACGAGCTGATCGATCGGACACACACGGCATTTGCCGGGCTGCTCGACATTGCGTGCCGTCCCGACCTGACACGGGTCTACCGGTGGGAACGCGCCATGGCCCAGCACAATGTGGGACACATCGATCGGGTCGCGGCGATCGAAGACCGCTTGGGCCACGTGCCCGGGCTCTTCGTCACCGGTGCTGGGTTCCGGGGGGTCGGCATCCCCGACTGTGTCGCCGACGCCAGAGCCACTGCCCGTGCCGTCGTCGAGTGGCAGCGCGAACGGCGCACGCCGACCACACCCTAGCGGGCCTACGGTTTCGGCAGCTGGATCGGGAACGCGGGGGTGGAAGCGGCCTGGCAGCTCGCTCGCCGCTTACTTGGCTGACTTCTTCGGGGCTGACTTCGTGGCTGACTTCGCGGCTGACTTTGTCGTCTTCTTTGCGGCAGCCTTGGTGGTCTTCTTCGCGGCCTTCTTGGTGGTCTTCTTCGCGGCCTTCTTGGTGGTCTTCGATGCCGTTGCAGTCTTCCGCTTGCGCGCGCGTGTCGGTGGCGCCGGCTCGCTCGACGGTTCAATCTTGGCAAGACTGGTCAGGAATTTCCTGACGGTCTTGTCGTCGAACTGTATCCGGGTGAAGGCATCCTCGACGGCAATCACAGACCCGAGGCCATACGTCGGTTCGTGCACCCTGGACCCAACCTCGAAGCGCTTCATTCTCGACCGTTCCTCTCAATGTTATGCTACGGAAATAGCGTGGGAACGAGCTTGCGAAACCCCGCAAGCCGAACATTATCAGAATGTTATGGGCATCGTCAACCCGAGGCCAGCCAGCAGCGCGGCCCCCTGGACGCTAGATCTGGCCCTACACCCGTGAACGCCATGCCACTCACTCGTGCGCTGCGACTGATCGGCGTCCCGCTCGACCTTGGCGCGGGTCGACGGGGTGTCGACATGGGGCCATCGGCTCTCCGAATCGCCGAATTGGGCCCCCGTCTCGCCTCGCTCGGTCACACCGTGACGGACAAGGGCGACCTGCGCTATCCGGTGCGGGAGACCCGCACACCGGGTGACTCGCAGAAGAAACATGTTCGGGAGATCGCCCGGGTGTGTCGGCGGCTGTATGAGACCACCACGGCCGCATTAGTCGATGGCGCCATGCCTATCGTCGTCGGCGGAGACCACAGCTTGGCGACCGGGTCTGTCGCCGCCACCGCCGCCCACGCCCGTCGCCGTCGCCGTGCGCTCGGGTTGCTGTGGGTTGATGCCCATGCCGACATGAACACGCCGTCTACCAGCACCAGCGGGAACGTGCACGGCATGCCGCTGGCCGCCCTGCTCGGCCCCGAGCCGAGCGAGCTGGCTAGTATCGGCGAGATCAGACCGGCGGTGCGACCCGACCGCGTTGCGCTGGTCGGCGTTCGGAGCCTGGACCAGTGAGAAAAAAGGCTCGTCCGTGCCTCGGGCGTTCATGTCTTCTCGATGAGCGATATCGACCGGACCAGCCTCGCCGAGGTCACACGGCGCGCGCTCCGGCTGATCCTCCGCGGCAACGCCGACCTGCACGTCTCGTTCGACCTCGACGCGTGCGACCCGGCGATTGCACCTGGCGTGGGCACCCCGGTGCGCGGGGGGCTGAGCTATCGCGAGGCGCACATGCTGATGGAGCTGGTTGCCGATACCGGCCGTCTGCGCGCGCTCGACCTGGTCGAGGTCAACCCGATTCTCGACACCCACAACTTGACGGCGCAGCTCGGTGTGGAGCTCGCCCTCTCGGCACTCGGTCAGCAAATTCTGTGATCGGTCCGAATGCTATAGTGGAATGCTGCACCTGCGACTGGAGGACTCTCGAATGCGGATACGGAACACAGGATTGGCACTGGCGCTTGGCGTGATTGCGCTGGTCGGTTGTGGCGGCGCCGGCGACACTACACCGGCGGACGAAACCGACATGCCGCCCGTCGAGACGGCGTCTCCGGCCGAGAGGCTGGGTGGCGGCACGCTCACGCCGATCCATGACGGACAGGCGGGGAGTCCGCACGTGCTGGTCGCCTGGGAAGTCAGCGGCGCCAACATCTCAGTCGCCTATGGACGACCCGTACTCAAGGGAAGAACAGTTGGCGAGTCGGTCGAGCCACTCGAGAACCAGGTGTGGCGGCTGGGTGCGGATGAAGCCACCACCTTCACCACCGACCGCGATCTCATGGTTGGCGCTACGCATGTCCCGGCCGGCGAGTACACTTTGTGGACCATCTCGAACGGAGACACCACCGAACTGATC
>JASLOY010000435.1 GCA_030745255.1 Vicinamibacterales bacterium | reverse complement strand
TGCGCACCGGAGACCAGCTCTGGACGATCCACACCATCCCGCTCGAGAACCAGGACGGCGTCGAGACCTGGGGCGCCGACCCGGTGGATGACCGCGCGTCGTGGGAGTACAGCGGCAACACCAACATGTGGGCGCACCCGACCGGCGATGAAGAGCTCGGCATCGTCTACTTGCCGCTGTCAACACCCTCCAACGACTACTACGGCGGGCACCGGCCGGGGGACAACCTGTTTGCCGAGACTCTCGTGGCGGTCGAAGCGGAAACAGGCGAGCGCCTGTGGCACTTCCAGGCAGTGCACCACGGGGTGTGGGACTACGATTTCGCCTCGTCGGCCGTGCTGATGGACCTCACTGTCGATGGCCGTGAGATCAAGGCAGTCGCCCAACCCAGTAAACAGGCGTTCGTCTACGTCTTCGACCGGGTCACCGGCGAGCCGGTCTGGCCGATCGAGGAGCGGCCGGTGCCGGCGTCCGACGTGCCGGGGGAACAGCTCTCTCCGACCCAGCCCTTCCCCACCAAGCCGCCCGCGTTCGAGCTGCAGGGCGTGACCATCGACGACCTGATCGACTTCACACCGGAGCTGCGCGCCGAGGCGATCGAGATGCTCGACCAGTATGTGTGGGGACCGATGTTCACGGCCCCCATCCTGCTCGACCCGCGGCCCGGCGCCAAGAAGGGCACCATCTTCAGTCCCGGCACCGCGGGCGGGGCGAGCTGGAGCGGCGCCGGCGTCGACCCGGAGACCGGCATCCTCTACATACCGTCCGCCTACAGCCAGAACGTGGTGACCCTGACGCGGTCGGAGCATCCGCGGGCCGACGTGCGACTGGTACGTGAGAAATACAACCCGCTGCAGGGGCCACAAGGACTCCCGCTGTTCAAGCCGCCCTACGGTCGGCTGACTGCGATCGACCTCACCAAGGGCGACATCGCCTGGCAGGTGCCCAACGGCGAGGGACCGCGCGACCATCCGGCGATCCGGGATCTCGATCTACCGCCGCTCGGCCAGCCCGGGCGGGCGTCGGTGCTGATCACGGAATCACTCGTGTTCCTGGGCGAGGGCGGCAACACCGGCGTCTCGGCACTTCCCCAATGGTATGGCGGACCGGGCGGCAAGATGTTCCGGGCCTACGACAAGGCAAGCGGCGAGGTGGTCTGGGAAATGGAGCTGCCGGGCGGCACCAGCGGCGCCCCGATGACCTACATGGTCGACGGCCGTCAGTTCATCATCGCCACGGTCGGCTGGGACGACATGGCGAGCGAGCTGGTCGCGCTGGCTCTGCCGGAGTAGCGGGCCGGGAACGATCGGTCCGGCCCACAGGCTTCTGGCTGCAGGCGTCGGGCTTCAGGCGCTCTCGAGGTGCGCGCCCGTGTCACGTGAATGGCACGTGACGACCGCGACGACGAGGAGGGGTGTCATGCGATGGAACATCTGGTCTAGCCTTGCGCGCATCTGCCTGGTGGTCGTGCTCGCTCTTGGCGGTTGGGCCGCTGACGCGGCTGCCCAGGAAACCGAAGAGAACCCCTACACAAGCCGCATAGACACGCGGATGGGTCGGCGGCTGTTCCAGGAGCAATGCTCCACGTGTCACGGACTGAACGCCGCCGGGGGCAACGAGGCGACGGGCCCGGACCTGACAACCGGCTCGTTCCGCCACGCGAGCAGCGACGTCGGTCTCTACCGGGTCATCCGTGACGGCGTACCCGGCACGTCGATGATCGGGGTTGGCGCGGACACCCAGGAACAGTCCGTCTGGCAACTGGTCAGCTACCTGCGGTCGCGGGAGGCCGCCAACGCGGTGGTCGAACTTGCCGGCTCACCCGCCGCTGGGCAGCAGATCTTCAACGGCAAGGGAGACTGCGTCCGGTGCCACATGGTGAATGGACAGGGCCAACGTCTCGGTCCGGACCTGTCCTACGTGGGCAACCGGCGAAGCCCGAACGAGCTGCAGTCCGATCTCGTCGACCCGAACGCCGAGGTAAACCCACGCTGGTGGACGATGAAAGTCGCCGGGCCCGATGGACAGCAGGTCGAGGGCCTGCGCATGGACGAGGACACCTTCACCTTCCGCATCATGGATGCGGAGGAAAACCTCCGGTCGTTCTCCAAGTACGGCGACTGGTCATACGAACGGGTCAAGACGTCCACCATGCCCAACGCCGCCGACTTGCTGACCGCGACCGAACGCGACGATCTCGTGGCCTACCTCTATTCGCTTCGGAGGGACCGATGACACCCACCCGCATCATCCTCAGTCTGGCGCTCATCGCGTTCGCGCGCCCGGTCGCGGCACAGTCGACCTCCGGTGAAGGGGAGACGATCTTCTCGCCGGTCACCTGGGAGCGGCTTCTGAACGCCGCCGACGAGCCCCAGAACTGGCTCATGTACAACGGCACGCTCGACAGCCAGCGGTTCAGCCGACTCGACCAGATCGACACCGGCAACGTGGCCCAGCTCGAGCTGAAATGGGCCCACAGCATTCGACAGCTCGACCGGGCCGAGACCACCCCCCTGGTGGTCGACGGCATCATGTTCATCACCGAGTCGCCGAGCAACCTCGTGGCGGTGGATGCCGTCACTGGGCGTCCCTTCTGGCGCTACAACCACCCGCTGCCGGACGACCTGCGGGTCTGCTGCGGGCGGAACAATCGAGGCGTGGCGATACTGGGCGAAACGCTTTACATGAGCACGCTCGACGCGCACCTGGTCGCCATCGACGGTCGGTCGGGCAGTCTGCTGTGGAACCGCGAGGTGGCCGACCATCGCAGCGGCTACAGCAAGACGGCGGCGCCGCTCATCGTGAAGGACCGCGTCGTGACCGGCATCGCCGGTGGCGAATACGGCATCCGGGGATTCCTCGACGCCTACGACGCCGACACCGGGGAGCTGGAGTGGCGCACCGACACCATTCCGGGCCCGGACCATCCCGACAACCGGACCTGGGCAGGCGACTCGTGGCGGACCGGCGGCGCCCCCACCTGGATTACCGGCTCCTACGACCCGGAGCTGAATCTGGTCTACTGGGGCACCGGCAACCCCGGTCCCGACTGGAACGGCGCCGTCCGGGCCGGCGACAACCTCTATGCCGACTCGGTGCTGGCGCTCGACGGCGACACCGGCGAGATGTCCTGGTACTTCCAGTTCACGCCACACGACGAGCACGACTGGGATGCCATCCAAATCCCGGTGCTGGCCGATATCGAGCTCGACGGCGAGGCACGCAAGGCGATGCTTTGGGCAAACCGAAACGGGTTCTACTACACGCTGGACCGGGAGACCGGCGAGTTCCTGCTCGGCAAGGCGTTCGCCAAGCAGACCTGGGCCGAGGGGCTCGACTCGAACGGCCGCCCGATCCGTCGCCCCGGCACCTCCCCGAGTACCGAGGGCACGTTGGTGGCCCCGATCGCCGGCGGCGGCACCAACTGGTGGTCGCCTGCGTTCAGCCCACGCACCGGGCTGCTCTATGTCAACTCGTTCGACGGCGAGGCGCTCTTCTTCAGTCGCGAACAGGAGTACGACGAAGGCAACACGTTCACCGGCGGCGGCACCGAGACCCCGCTGCCGATCGACAACTACCAGAGCGCCATTCGCGCCATCGACCCGACCAGCGGCGACATCGAGTGGGACTTCCCGATCACCCCACGCAGCCGCGCCGGCGTGCTGGCGACCGGCGGCGACCTGGTGTTCAGCGCCGACCCCGATGGGTACTTCTTTGCGCTCGA
>JASLOY010000434.1 GCA_030745255.1 Vicinamibacterales bacterium | reverse complement strand
ACCAAGGAGACGCTGACCAGCTAGCTCGACGCAACGATGGGGTAAGCGACATAAGTGCCTAACCAACGCTGTATCTCAGGTTTCCAATGCGTCTCCTGCTGACCGGATTCGAGCCCTTTTCGAGGGAGGCGGTCAACCCCTCGGGCGAGATTGTCCGGTTGTTGGCCGCAGAGCCGGCCGAGGGCATCGAGTTCACGCCGATGGTGCTGCCGGTGCGCGGCCGAGTCTCGTTCGAGCTGCTGCTGCCGGCGCTCGATCAAGGTGGCTTCGACGCCTGGCTCGGACTCGGACTGGCTGGTGGGCGGCCCCAGCTCTCCATCGAGCGCGCCGGTATCAATGTCCTGATCGAACGCGACG
Source organism: Vicinamibacterales bacterium (assembly GCA_030745255.1). Classification (GTDB taxonomy): domain Bacteria; phylum Acidobacteriota; class Vicinamibacteria; order Vicinamibacterales; family UBA8438; genus NP936. The sequence goes on along the minus strand of JASLOY010000434.1, from coordinate 3,375 downwards.
CCGAGACATCGGCGCTGAACGAACGTGCACTCGTCGAGGACGGCCCGGCCGCCTATTTCTCGCGGCTGCCGGTGCGCGAACTTGCGCGCCACATCACCGGGGCCGGCGTGCCTGCCGTCGTCTCGAACACCGCTGGCACCTACATCTGCAACGAGGTCACTTACGTCGTGCAGCACCACCTGTCGACATCGGGCGTCGAGATGCCGAGCGGCTTCATCCACCTGCCGTACCTGCCGCAGCAGACCGCCGGCAAGCCCCCCGCGACGCCCTCGATGGCGCTGGAGACGCAGGCGCTCGGCGTCCGCGCCGCCGTCGAGTTCATCGGCGAGCTGGTTGCAGCGCCGGCCGCTGCCGTGCCGGGCCAGCCGGCCGGGAGGTGAGTGAGTGACAGAGGAACGCGTTCCTTACCTCGGATTCTGGATCGAACGAAAATGTGGCGAAGACCCCGATTGGGTCTGGTGTCAGACCATCGTGGAAGAAGATGAAGGGTCACGCACATTTGCGTTGACGGAACGGGTTCACTACGACAAGCGTCGGTCCGCCGGCTGGCCACATGACACCGGTGAAGTGCAGGGGCAGCTTAGGCGGCAGGGGCTAGCGATCGCTCGGGCTCTTATCGCATTGGATACGATTCCTGATGGGCAGAACGCGAAGGTTGACCTTCCCGCGGCTGGACCCCCGTACGTGACGCCCGACGGAGATCTCCTGGCGCTGCTGATTCTTCGGGGGTTCCGGAATCTGCGCTCCACATACCGAAACTTGGGAGAAGACAGTCTCGATGTGAGAGGTATCGGAGAACTCCTGTGGGCGAGCCCAAACGAAACCGAGCACATCTTTGAACGCCTTCGCAATGGTGGCCTTGCTGAGATTCTGTCGATGGGTTGGGATGACAACTTCGGGAATGCGGAGGCCACCGAAGTGGGCCTTCAGGTTCTTGACGAAAACGACCCGATTCTGCCGACGGATGTTCGAGGCTTCGCCATTCGCGAGGGGTCGAGTGATCCTCCGACTCCCGATCTTGATTCGCCCGACGGCGTTGGCGACGTGGGCGATGCAGTGTTTGTCGTTCACGGTCGAAATGTCGCAGCGAAAGAGACCGTCGCCCGCTGGATTGAACGTGTGAGTCTGAGGTCCATCATTCTGCACGAGCGTGCAAACAGGGGACGCACGATCATCGAGAAGTTCGACCAAGAAGCAGATGGTGCTACTTACGCTGTCGCCTTGCGACCGGCGACGATGAAGCGCGAATCTTTGGGTCAGACGATGAGCCGCGCGCGGCCAAGACAGAATGTCCTACTGGAGCTGGGCTTCTTCTTGGGGCGGCTCGGGCGGGAAAATGTCTCGGTGCTTAGGAGTCCCGACATAGAGAGGCCGTCGGACTATGATGGTGTCGTATACATAGACTTCGACGAATCTGGTGCATGGAAGCTGGCTCTCGCGACCGAGCTGAAGGTAGCGGGCCTGCCGATAGATGAGTCACGGATGATCGGCTCGTGACCGAACCATCGACGGCCGACGTGCTCGCGTTTGCCGTCGCGCTGGCCGGCGCGGCCGACGAGGTGACGATGGGCTACTTCGGCGGCGATGCCGGCGTGCGGGCCAAGGACGATGGCACCCTGGTCACCCGCGCCGACACGGAAACCGAGGCGCTGCTGCGCGAGCGCATCACCGGGCGCTTCCCCGACCACGCCATCCTCGGCGAGGAGGAGGCGGCGCGGGAGGGCGCCGAAGGTGCGCCGCGCTGGATCCTCGACCCCGTCGATGGCACCCACAACTTCGCTCGCGGCATCGAGGTGTGGGCGACACTGATCGCCTTCGAGCGCGACGGCGTGCTGGAGGTCGGCGTCGTCTCCGCGCCGGCGATGCGGACCCGCTGGTGGGCGGGTCGCGGCTCGGGCGCATTCCGCGGCGAGCTGCCGGCGGCAGAGGGCGGCGCTGACGGGACCGCGCGGCGCCTTCGCACCTCAGACCGTGCCTCGATGGGCGACGCGCAGGTCCTGTACGGGTCGTACTACCGGACGATGGACCGCTGGGGCGGCCGCGCCGATCGGCTGCTGCGCTCCGCCTGGCGCACCCGCGGCTTCGGCGATTTCTGGGGCCACATGGTGGTGGCCGAGGGCAAGGCGGAGGTCATGCTCGAGGCGGAGATCGAGCCCTACGACATCGCCGCCGTCGTCCCCATCATCGAAGAAGCCGGGGGCCGCCTCACCGACCAGCAAGGCACGGCCACGATCGACGCTCGCCACTGCGTGACGACGAACGGCGCCCTCCACGACGAAGTGCTGCGGGTGCTGCGGGGGTAGTGCTCGGGACGCGGCCGGGTCGGCTACGCCTCGGCGGCTGCGACCTCGGCGAGCTCGAATGTGAAGTCCTCGATCACCGGGTTCGCGAGCAGCTTGTCGCACATCTCCGTGACGGCCCGCTCGGCCGCGGCCTGGTCTCCTGCGTCGAGCGTGACCTCGATGTGCTTGCCGACGCGGACGTCATCGATGCCGTCGAAGCCCAGGGTCTTCAGACCGTCGACCACCGTCAGGCCCTGCGGGTCCTTGACCAGCACCTTGAGCATGATGTCGATGCGAGCGAGGTAGCGGGCCATTAGGTCGCCTCCGGCGGCAACGGCTGCCCAGTGACCAGGCGGTGGGCTTCCTGGTACCGCTCCGAGGTCTGGCGCACGACATCGTCCGGCAACGCGAGCCCGGGGTCGGTCTTGTCCCAGCCGCTGGCGGCCAGCCAGTCGCGCAGCGGCTGCTTGTCGAAGGAGGGCTGGTCTCGCCCGGCCTCGTACTGGTCTGCCGGCCAGAACCGCGAGGAGTCGGGCGTCAGTGCCTCGTCGATCAGAGTGACCTCGCCGTCCAGCATGCCGAACTCGAACTTGGTGTCGGCAATGAGGATGCCCTTGGTCGCGGCCTCCGCAGCGGCGTAGCGGTACAAGGCGAGCGAGCGCACCTTCAGCGCGTTCGCGACCTCCGCGCCGAACAGCGCTTCCGCCTGTTCGTAGGTCATCGGCGCGTCGTGCTCGGGCGGCTCGGCCTTGGTCGTCGGCGTGAACAGCGGCTCCGGCAGGATCTCGCACTGCTTGAGGCCGGGTGGCAGTTCGATGCCGCTGACGGAGCGACTCGCCAGGTAGTCCGACCAGCCGGAACCGGTGATGTAGCCGCGCACCACGCACTCGATCTTCAGCGGCTGGGCGCGCCGCACCACCATCGAGCGGCCGAAGAACTCCGAGCCGGCATCGACCTGCAACTCGCGCGCGTTGTCCTCGCCCAGCACCGAGTCGGGACCGACCACGAGTCTCTGGGGGTTCGACAAGGTCACGGTCGGGCTGGTAGCATAGGGCATCGTGATCGTGGCCGCCGTGTAGTAGTCCGCCGTGTT
>JASLOY010000433.1:298-3747 GCA_030745255.1 Vicinamibacterales bacterium | reverse complement strand
TCCTGGGGCGGGCATCATAGCGACGCGCGTGGTGGCGCTCAACAGGCGACCTGGTCGAAACCGCTACAATTGGCCGCATGTAAGGCCCGCAGGGAAAGTGCTTTATCGTGACCGATTCGCTGATCTATCTCGACCACAACGCAACCACGCCGGTGGCTCCCGACGTGGCAGACGCCATGACTGCGGCGTTGCGCACCACGTTCGGCAATCCATCGAGCGTGCACACCGATGGGCAGCAGGCCAAGACCGCCCTCGACGAAGCGCGGTCGGCGGTCGCCCGGCTCCTCGGAGCGGAACCGACTGAAATCGTGTTCACCTCCGGGGGCTCGGAGGCCGACAATCTCGCGATTCGGGGAGCCGCCGAGGCGCTCGCCGGCTCCGGACGTCGTCATCTCGTCGCGAGCGCGATCGAGCACGAGGCAGTCCTGCAAACGCTCAAGGCACTGGCGAAACAGGGATGGACCACCACGCTGGTAGGGGTAGACGCCAGCGGTGTCGTGGCCCCCGAACGGGTGGCCGAGGCGCTGACCGACCACACCGCGCTGGTCTCGGTCATGCACGCCAACAACGAAATCGGCACCATTCAGCCGGTCGCTGACGTGGCGCGCCTCGCCCATGCGCGTGGCGCCCTCTTTCACACCGACGCGGTCCAAACGGTCGGCAAACTGCCAATCGATGTGCGCGCGCTCGGCGCTGACCTGCTCTCGCTCTCGGCCCACAAGCTCAATGGTCCAAAGGGCGTCGGCGCGCTCTGGGTCCGTCGCGGCACGCGGCTCACGTCGCAGATGACGGGTGGCAAGCAGGAACGGAATCGCCGCGCCGGCACCGAGAACGTGCCCGCCATCGTCGGGCTGGGAGCGGCGGCACGGCTGGCGCTCGACTCGGGCCTGGCCGACATGGCCCGCGTGGCGGGGCTGCGCGCCCGGCTCGAACGGGGCGTTCTCGACACCGTCCCGGGCACCATGGTCAACGGCGATCCCGACCGCCGAATCGCCAACACCAGCAACATCAGCTTCGATCGGGTGGAGGCCGAATCGCTGCTCATCGCGCTCGATCTCGACGGTGTCGGGGTGTCGACCGGCTCCGCCTGTTCGTCCGGCGCCCTCGAGCCGTCGCATGTCCTCCGAGCGATGGGTTTCTCGCCCCATCGGACCCAGAACTCTATCCGCTTCAGTCTCGGCCTCGGCAACACCGCCGAGGAAGTGGACCGCGTGGTCGCGGTGCTGCCTGGCATCGTGGAGCGGATCCGCTCACTGACGCGCCGCGGTCCTCGTCCGGCCGCAGCCCGATGAAGACCATGCGCATCGTCGTGGCGATGTCGGGCGGCGTCGACTCGTCGGTGGCTGCCGCGCAGCTGGTCGACGAGGGCCACGACGTCATCGGGCTCTCCATGCAGCTCTACGATCAGCAGGCCGGTGAACGACAGTTTGGCGGCTGTTGCTCGCTCGATGACCTCCACGACGCACGATCGACCGCCGCCATGCTCGAAATCCCGCACTACACCATGAACTTCGAGCGGCAGTTCGATGCCACGATCGTCTCGACGTTCGTCAGGGAGTATGCCGCCGGCCGCACCCCGATTCCCTGTGTGCAGTGCAACGGCGACCTCAAGTTCGCGCACCTGCTCGATCGCGCCGGCGCCTTTGGCGCCGACGCCGTCGCGACCGGCCATTACGCGCGTTTGGACCAGGGGTCCGAACCGGTCCGGACACGGCTGCGCCGCGGTGTCGACCCTGACAAGGACCAGTCGTATTTCCTGTTCACGCTCACCCAGGCACAGCTCGCCCAGGCGCTCTTTCCGATCGGTCATCTTCACAAGACAGAGGTGCGCGCCTATGCTCGTAGCCGGGGCCTCAGCGTCGCCGACAAGCCCGACAGTCAGGAGCTGTGCTTCGTGGCCGATGGAAATCCGGCTGGCTTCGTCGAACAGCGCGTCCCGTCGGTCGCCCGTTCCGGGCCAATCCGGGACCAGCATGGACACCAGGTCGGCAGCCACGACGGCGTTCACCGGTTCACCGTGGGTCAGCGCAAAGGCCTCGGGCTCTCGACCAGCGTGCCGCTCTACGTCGTCGCGATCGACGCCACCGAGAACGCCATCACCGTGGGAGCCCGGCAGGCGCTCGAGCGAACCCGTCTGACCGCGTCGTCGGTCAACTGGATTTCCGGAATCCCACCGACGTCGCGGTGTTCGGTCACGGCACGCATTCGTCATCGCCATCTCGACGCACCTGCTACGGTCGAGCCACTTCGCGGTCAGCGGGCAGCGGTGGTGTTCGAGGAGCCCCAAAGCGCAGTCGCGCCCGGGCAGGCGGTGGTCTTCTATGACGGCGACACGGTCCTTGGCGGCGGCTGGATTGAGTAGACCGTAGAACTACTGAACTAAATAGCCTCTGGAACGAGTCGGCCCTGTCTCACTCTAGCCCCTCCAAATAGCGCTCGGCATCAATTGCGGCCATGCACCCGGTACCGGCGGCGGTAATCGCCTGGCGGTAGACGTGGTCCTGCACGTCACCGCAGGCAAAGACACCAGGCACGTTGGTACGCGTGCCCTCACCGACCACGATGTAGCCGTTGTCGTCGAGATCGAGCTGCCCCTTGACGAGCCCGGTGTTCGGGGTGTGCCCGATTGCAATGAACACCCCTTCGACAGGGAGCTCTTTGGTCGCGCCCGTCTTCTTGTTTCGCAGGACCGCAGCAGTCACCACTCCCTGATCGACATCCTCCACCTCGGCGAGCTCGGTGTCCCACTCGAAGACAATCTTCGGGTTGGCGAACGCCTTGTCCTGCATGACCTTCGACGCACGCAGCTGGTCACGCCGGTGCAACACCGTGACCTGGGAGGCGAACTTGGTCAGAAAAATCGCTTCCTCCAGCGCCGTGTCGCCCCCACCGATGACGACGATCGGTTTGTCGCGGAAGAAGTAGCCGTCACACGTGGCGCAGGTCGATACGCCATGGCCCATCAACGTCCGCTCCGACGCAAGCCCCAGGAGCCGGGCTGACGCCCCGGTGGCAACAATCAGCGACTTCGTCTGTTCTACCTGGTCGCCCAACCGCACGGAAAACGGCTGTGACCCGAGCTCAATCGCGGTCACGTCCCCACTCATGATCTCGGCACCGAACCGCTCCGCCTGTGCGCGCATCTCCGTCATCAGATCCGGCCCCATGACCCCATCACGATGCCCGGGAAAGTTCTCCACCATGGTCGTCAGCATCAGCTGACCGCCAGACTCCAGCCCTTCGATAACCAGCGGCGCCAGGTTGGCCCTCGCGGCATAGAGGGCTGCTGTGAGCCCTGCAGGACCAGACCCGATGATTATCACGTTACGCATCCGTTTCACTCCCCGCGGTTTGTCCGCTCGTCTTCGTCTTCATCCACGGCCTCGAGTTCTAGTTCGAATCAGGTGTGGTGTGCGAATGTGACATCGCATTGGCGGACTACAAGGTCT
>JASLOY010000433.1:0-288 GCA_030745255.1 Vicinamibacterales bacterium | reverse complement strand
TCTGTACTCTTGGACATACACAGCGGCCGCAGCGTCCCAGGAAAAGTCCTGACGCATCCCCGCCAGTTGCAGGGCCCGCCAGCGCGCCGGGTTCTTGAAGACGGCAAGTGCGGTCTCGAGCGCCCAGAGCATCGCCGACGACGTGTAGTCGCGAAACATGAACCCGGTGCCGTCACCGGTTCGCGGGTCGAACGGCTGCACCGTGTCCACGAGGCCACCGGTTGCCCGCACAACCGGAACCGTGCCGTAGCGCATACTGTACATCTGGTTGAGCCCGCACGGCTCGAA
>JASLOY010000432.1 GCA_030745255.1 Vicinamibacterales bacterium | reverse complement strand
TTTGGGTCGGATGGATGCGTCTGCAACTCCACCCCCTTGCAGCCAAAGACCGACCACTCCTCCAACCCGGAGGAAAAATCGGTCTCCTGCCGGGTCTCGTAGAGCCAGGCCGGGTCGATGACGACGATGGCGATGCGGCCCTTGCTCAGTCACCCCGTTCGCAAAGCCCCGCGGCGGTGATAGGATCCGGCCATTGAGTTTGCCCGCTGGTTGGCGGCCACTTTCAGGATATCAGCCGTCGAACCAGATACTTCAAGAGGAGATCCACCGTGGCTATCTACAGCTGTCCGAAGTGCGGAATGAGCGTCGGTACGATGACGTGTGGCAAGTGCGGGAAGGAGCTCGTGCACGATACATTGCAGCTCGACAACGGCGCGTCCGTTGACATCGCGAAGTGCCCAGACGGGCACGGCAAGATCAAATCTCCACAGTGCTGTGGCGAGGACATGAGCTGCAGCGTGTAGCCAGTCATGCCAACGGGCGGCCCGCGAAGTCCTCGGGGGGCTTGGCGGGCCGCCCGTCTGTACGGGTCTGCGGGCCATCAGGCGTGGCCGGCCGACGGTGCAATCGCCGGACGATCGATGCCCAGCCAAGGCGCGAGCGCATACAGATTGGGGCTCTGATGACACCACATCGGCTGCGTGCCACAAGCGTGTTCGTAACGTGCGCCCTCCTTGTCGGCATCCGGGTCACGGCGTTCACCGGACAGGGCGATTCGCCGCCAGAACATCCGGTGATCAAGCCGATGACCGGCGCAACACCGACTGCGGAGTCGAGCGTGGACGACTTCGGAAGGCTGGTGGTCGGGTACCGCGGGGCATCCGGTCCCGCACAAGAAGTGGCCGAGGGACGTTACTGGCACCTCTTCTACCAGTTGGACAACCGCGAGACGAGTCGCGACGAGATTCTCTCGAACTACGCAACGGCGGCCGAACGCATCGGCGGTGAGATTCAGAGTCGGACCGCGACCAGACTGCGGTTCCGGATCGTCCAGCCGGGCGGCGGGGTCATCTGGTGCCGGCTCGACGCCCGCGCGGGGGGTGCCTACGAACTGGAGATCATCGACGAGGCCGGCCTCGACCTGAGCGTGGAATTCGACGCCGACGCCCTATTGGCCGCGTTGACCAGAGACGGTCGGGTCGCCCTGTACGGCATCCTCTTCGACGTGGACCGGGCGACGCTGCGGCCCGGGAGCGGTGAAGTGCTCGACACGATTGCCAGCATCATGAGCGCCGAACCCGGATTGCGTCTCCAGGTGCAGGGGCACACCGATGCGACTGGCACTGCCGAAGGCAACCGGACCTTGTCTCAGGCGCGCGCCGGGGCCGTCGTCTCGGCCCTGCAGCTCTACGGAGTCGATGCCAGTCGACTCGAAGCGCGCGGATTTGGTCCGGATCAGCCGATCGGCGACAACAGCACTGAGGACGGCCGGCAACAGAACCGGCGTGTGGAGCTGGTCCGTCTGCCATAGCGGCGGTCGCACGGGGCGTCTGCCGATGGCAGAACCGTCTTTTCTGGACCCTGAGGACTCCAAGACATGGCCGATCTCGATCTCGACAGTTTCATGCACGGACTGGTCAGCCGCAATCCCGGTGAGCTCGAGTTCCACCAGGCGGTACAGGAAGTGGTTGCCAGCCTCATCCCGTTCCTGCATCAGCATCCCAAATATGCCGCGGGATCGATTCTGGAACGGATGACGGAGCCGGACCGCATCATCATCTTCCGCGTGTGCTGGCTCGACGACGACAACCACATCCGGACGAACCGCGCCTATCGAGTGCAGTTCAACAACTCGATTGGCCCCTACAAGGGCGGCCTGCGGTTCCACCGGGACGTGACGCTCTCGGTGCTGAAGTTTCTGGGGTTCGAGCAAACCTTCAAGAACAGCCTGACCGGGCTGCCGATGGGCGGCGCCAAAGGGGGGTCCGACTTCAATCCCAAGGGCAAGAGCGACGCCGAGGTCATGCGCTTCTGCTATTCGATGATGACCGAGCTGGCTCGTCATATTGGCGAGGACGTGGACATTCCGGCCGGGGATGTCGGCGTGGGAGCACGAGAGATCTCGTATCTCTTCGGGCAATACAAACGGATCAACAACCGTTTTACCGGCATGCTGACCGGCAAAGGACTCGCTTTCGGCGGCAGCCTGGTCCGCACCGAGGCGACCGGATACGGCTGCGTCTATTTCGTCAACAACATGCTTGCGCACCAGGGCAGTGGGCTCGACGGCAAGACGTGCGTCGTGTCCGGGTCCGGCAACGTTGCGACCTACGCGGTGGAGAAGGCGCTCAACCTGGGCGCGACGGTCGTGACGATGTCCGACTCGGGTGGCTTCATCCACGATCCGGACGGCATCGACGAAGAAAAGCTGGCGTTCGTCAAAGAGCTCAAAGAGGTGCGTCGCGGCCGGATCTCGGAATACGCCGAGCAGTTCGGCTGCGCGTATCACGAAGGAGCCGGCCCATGGCAGGTTGCCTGCGACGTTGCCCTACCGTGCGCGACCCAGAACGAGATCGACGCGGATGCAGCTACCACCTTGATCAAAAACGATGTCAAGGCGGTGGGGGAGGGCGCCAACATGCCGTGCAGCCTCGAGGCGACCGACGCGTTCCTCGCGGCTGGCGTGCTGTTGGGTCCGGCGAAAGCCGCAAACGCGGGCGGGGTCGCCGTGTCCGGACTCGAGCAGAGTCAGAACGCGCAACGGATGAGCTGGTCGCATGATGAAGTCCACGATCGGCTACGGGACATTATGGTGGAGATTCATGAGAAGTGCCGCGAGTACGGCGACGACGGCAACGGCGGCGTGAACTACGTGAAAGGCGCCAATATCGCCGGCTTCGTCAAGGTGGCCGACGCGATGCTCGCCTACGGGGCGGTCTAGACTAATTGAGTGGTGCGAATAGGGACTGGTGAGTCAACTTGTGTTCGCGTTCCCTTTGCTCTCGTGCCGCTCAGGGAGTCCAGCCCCCGCGTAGCGGGGCTGTGAGGAAAGCCCTGGCCCTGACGCGCAGCCGACGATCGTCTGGTCGGTTTGAGGCGGAGCTTCGCTGCGAGACCGCGGGAAGCCGTCACGTCTTGCCCACGGTCGGTCGCATGCGCGGGCGCGACGTCCACTCAATCAGATAGTGACATTCGCGTCAGGAAGCTTTCGCGGCCAGTGCGGCGCCCTGCTTCATCAGGTCGGCCACCGCACCATAGGCCCTGGCCCACGCGTCAGCGAGCTCGTCATTCCAGAGCGGTCCGGCCGTGACGGCCAGGGCGTGCAGCAAGCACTCGCCGACGGCGTCGTAGTGCGGCGGCTCGGCGCCATAGGAGACGTGGCGGGCACCCATCTGATGCAGGGTGGGCTTGATCCAGTTTCGTGGACGGGTTGACTATGCTGCCAGAGTGGCCCCGCGTCGTTCAAACTCGGCCGGACTGATCTGGCCGAGAGTCGAGTGTCGCCGCTGCTGGTTGTAGAACACCTCGATGTAGTCAAACAGCTCCATCTTGGCCTGGCCGCAGCTCTCAAAGTGCTCGCCGAGCTCCAGCTTCACGGTCGAGAACCAGCTCTCTATCACGGCATTGTCGAAACAGTTGCCGCTCCGGCTCATGCTCCCGGTCATCCCGTGCGCCGTCAGGACTGCTTGGTAGGCCTCGCTGGCATAAGGACTACCTTGGTCAGAGTGATGAAGCACGCCGGTGGCGGGCCGGCGTCGTTTCAAGGCCATCTGCAGCGCCTTGATGACGAGATGACGGTCGTTGATGGCG
>JASLOY010000431.1 GCA_030745255.1 Vicinamibacterales bacterium | reverse complement strand
ATCGACGACCTGATTTCAATGAAGGAGCGCGCCGGCCGGCCGCAGGATTTGCTGGACATCGCGGAGCTGCGGGATATCCAGAAGCGGCTCGGCTGACCATCACTCCCCGCGCCACTACGCCTTCGAACCTCTCAAGTCTGGCCCCTCTGGGCCGACTGTTGAATGTCGGCCTCACTTCGTGGGATCGTGCCTCAGCGCCGCTCATGAACGCCATCGTCTGGACAGCCTACGGATCCCCGGACCTGCTCCAGGTTCGCGAGATCGAGACGCCGGTGCCGGGGCCGGGCGAGCTCCTGGTCCGGGTGCACGCAGCCACCGTCCTCGCAGGCGATTGCGAGCTGCGACGCGCGGAGTTCCCGGCCCTCTACTGGCTTCCCATCCGGCTGATGATGGGCATCACCCGCCCCCGCGACAAGGTGCTTGGGCAGGAGTTCTCGGGGATGGTCGAGACAGTGGGCGAGGGCGTGACACGCTTCGAGCCCGGTGACGAGATTCTCGGGACCACCGGATTCCGCATGGGGGCCTGGGCCGAGTTCGTCTGTCTGCCCGCGTCGTACCCGCTCGTGAAGAAGCCCGCCGGCATGAGCCACGCCGAGGCGGCGGCGTTGCCCGTTGGTGGCAGCAATGCCTTGCACTTCCTGGAGAAGGCCGGCTCGCTCGAGGGCAAGCGGGTGCTGGTGGCCGGCTCCACGGGCAGCATCGGCACTTTTGGGGTGCAGCTGGCCCGGTACTTCGGCGCCGAGGTCACCGCGGTCTGCGGCACGAAGAACATCCAGCTGGTGAAGGCGCTCGGGGCGAGTCGGGTCATCGACTACCAGAATGAGGACTTCACCGACGAGGGGATTGAGAATGGCGGCGGATTCGACGTAATCTTCGAGACCATCGGCAAGGTTCCGATGGCGCGGTGCGCCCGGGTGCTGCGACCGGGCGGCACGCTGCTGTTGGCCAACCCGAGCGCCTGGGAGATGATCGGAGGGCTCCGGTCCGCGATGGGCGGCGGACGCCGGGTGGTGACGGCCACGGCCCACACCACCTCCGAGCAGCTCGAGGTGCTGACGGACCTCGTGGACGCGGGAACGATCCGCATCGTGCTCGACCGCCGCTGGCCCCTGGAGCAGATGGCCGAGGCCCACCGCTACGTGGATCTCGGCGAGAAGACCGGGGGCGTCGTCATCGAGGTCGTGCGGCAGACCGCATGACGCATGAAGAAGGGTGTCATTGTCGTTATGAAGATAGTCAAGCAAGCGATCATCATCGTGCTCTGTCTGTTGCTGATACCGGCGACCGCGGTCGTCACCGCGGCGGTGAAGCAACGGTTCGCGGACGGTCCGAATCTTGTGTTCTCCGGCGGTCCGCTGGTGGCAGGCGACCTGCACACCGGCCCGGAGCCGGATTGGAGTTTCGTCAGTGACATCCCCACCATCGAATTGCAGCTGCTTGATCCGCCCCGGTCGCGAAAAATCTGGGTCGCCGAAGCCGATGGCAAGCTCTATGTCTGGTCCGGCTACATGAGCACAGTCGTGGGGCGCATGTGGAAACGCTGGCCGGTGCAAGCCGAACGCGACGGCCGCGCGGTGATTCGGATCAACGGCACACGCTACGAGCGCCAACTGGTGCGGATCACGTCAGGTGCTGTTCTCGACGGCGTCAGCGCGGCCATCGCCGCCAAGTACCCGTCGCAGACGACCAGGGCGGCCGTCGAGGCGGGTGAGGCCTGGGTCTTCGAGGCCGGGCCACGCAACTAGCTGCTACGGGAGCCGACCATGAAGTATTTCTACCAGTTCATCGTTGTCGCGTTGATCGTCACGGTGATCGCGGTGGCGTTCGTCCCCGGCCTGGACGATTGGATCGAGCAGACGTTTCAAGGCTACGTCGGTCGCGCTGCCCGCCAATAGCGGGCGCTTGGACCAATGACACGTCCCTGGTGGATGAATCTGCTGCTCGGGTTCTGTGTCTTCATGACCTGCGTCTACATGCCGTTCGACATGTTCTGGAAACCGGTCGCCGTCGACCAGGAAGTCTGGTTCGGGGTTCTGCTGGAAGGGTGGGCGGCCAAGCTGACCGAGCCGTTTCACTGGGCCATCTACGCCGCTGGGACCTACGGATTCTGGAAAATGAAATCCTGGATGTGGCCGTGGGCGGCGGTGTATTCGCTCCAGGTCGCGATCGGTATGTTCGTGTGGAGCCTCATGCGCGGCTCGTTGCTGGCCGGTGGTGTGGCGTTCACGGTCTTCATGATTCCGACCATCGCGCTCTACCGGGCCCGCGAGAGCTTCTAGGGCCCGGTCTTGTCTAGTCGACTCGTAATACCCGCATCGGGTCGACCGCCGAGGCGCGGCGTGCCGGGACCAGCGTGGCGAGTAGACCAACGATGACGAGTGCAGTCGTGACGGTGAGGTAGGTCGGCGGGTCGTAGACCGAGACGCCGAACAGCAGCTCCGCGAGGAACCGGGCGGATACGGCGGCCACGGCCAGGCCCGATACGACGCCGGCGCCGACCAGCACCATCCCTCGACTCAGCACCTGACGGACGACCTGCACTCGCTGGGCGCCCAGCGCCATGCGAATGCCGATTTCCTGTGCGCGTTGACTGACCGAATACGACACCACGCCATAGAGTCCGGCCAGCGCCAGCCCCAGCGCGACCACGGCGAAGATCGCGAGGAGCCACGAGAACGCCTCCCGGACCGCGAGCGACTCGTCGAGCTGGGCGGCCATCGTCGTCACTCCGAAGATCGGCAAGTCGGCGTCGAGCTCGGACACCAAGCTTCGGGCCGTCCGAGTGAGCGCGGTCGGTTCGCCGGTGGTCCGCCACACCACGGTCATCGACCCGCGCACCACCTGGACGAACCGCAGGAACAGGCCGGGGCGCATCGGAGTGTCCAGACCGTAGTGCTGGGTGTCGGCGGTGACGCCGAGCACGGTCTGCCAGGGGCTGCTGTTCGGCTGTCCGTCGATGGTGGCGGTGCGGATGCGGCGTCCAACCACGTCGTTCGGCTCGGAGCCAGGCCAGAACAGCCGCATCAGCGACTCGTTGATGATCGCCGCCCTGGCGCCTTCGGTCACCCCGTCTCGGTCGGTGAAGGGGCGACCCGCCAGCATCCGGACGCCGATCGCTTCGAGATAGCTCGGCGAGATGACTCGCTGCAGGATCACCGGGTTGTCGTCCTCGGTCCGAGGCGGGGCGCCCTCCGCCTCGTAGAAGTTGCCCCAGTGCCCGCCCAGCGGCACGCTGGTTGTGATGCCGACCGCGGAGACACCGGGCACGGTCCGGCTGCGCTCGAGCAACTGCTCGAAGAACGCGAGTCGTTGCTCGCGCTCCGGATACCGCTCGTCGTCCAGCGACACACCAAAGGTCAGTACGTTGTCGGGACGATACCCAGGGTCGACCTGTTGCACCCGGTCCGCGGCCTTGATCAACAATCCCGCGAGCAGGAGCAGGACCAGCGCCAGCGCCACTTCACCAACGACGAGTGTGCCGAGCGTGCGCCGCTTGCCAGGGGTGTCGGACGAGCGCGCGGCGGCGGCCTGCAGCGCGCCGCGCAGATCCACGCGCGACCCGTCGAGGGCCGGAATCAGACCGCACAGCATCGCCGTGCCGCCGGTGGCGACGAGCGCAAACAGCAGGAACGGCACATCGAGCTCGAAGGTCACCCAGGGCGGCAGATCGTCGAGGCGACCGCCCAGAATGCGCACCGCCCCGTAGCCGAGCCAGACGCCAAGACCGCCGCCGAGCAGGGCCAGCACAAGGCTCTCGGACAG
>JASLOY010000430.1 GCA_030745255.1 Vicinamibacterales bacterium | reverse complement strand
ACTGAACCGGGGTGTCCTCCACGGTCCAGTCGGCATTGGTGAGCCTGGTGACCGCCTGCTCGAACACCGCGCGCACCTCGTCGTCGAGTCGGTCCAGAAAGTACGGGCGAGGACACCCGAGCGTCCCAACCATGGCGGTGACGGGGGGCGAGGCGACGGGCCGGTGGTCGCGCATGGCGTGATAGACGAGGCGGGCGTCTCCAACACACCGCGTCAGGGGGCCGACGTGGTCGAGGCTCGGACCGAGCGGCACGACACCGTCGCACGACACTTCTCCGAACGTAGGCTTCAAACCGACTACACCGCAGGCGGCGGCCGGAATCCGAATCGACCCGCCCGTGTCGGTGCCGAGCGTTGCGAATGCCATTCCGGTGGCCACCGAGACGGCCGAGCCGCTACTCGAGCCGCCCGGTGACCGTTCCGGGTCGAGCGGATGCCGTGTCGGGCCAAAGGCCGAGTCTTCACCCGTGGTACCGAAGGCGAACTCGTGGAGATTGCACTTGCCGATCAGGATGGCGCCGGCGGCACGTAGTCGGGCCACGACTGGAGCATCGGTTCGGGCGGGAACGCGCCTCGTGACCCGTGACGCGGCGGTCGTCGGCACCCCGGCGACGTCGATCAGGTCCTTGATCGATATTGGCACGCCGTGCAGCGGACCACGATACCGGCCGGCGGCGATGTCCCGGTCGGCCCTGTCTGCGTCGAGACGGGCGCCGTCCCCAAGGACCGCCGTGAAGGCCCGCAGTGCCGGGTCGCGGTCGGCGATGCGGGCGAGGGTTTGGTCGACGACTTGTCGGGCCGACACCTCCTGGCTCTCGATCGCCTTGGCGAGCCGGGCTATCGTGCGGTCGCACCAGTCGAGGGTCATAACGGAGCGTCATCTCCGCTGGTTTCATCGGTGGCCTGAACGGTCGGGGCCTCCCCAGCCGCATTCCGGTTCCAGGCGGCGTCCCGCAGGGCGCGCGTAGCATCGGCCAGCATATCGAGGAGCGGCTTCAACTCGGCGAGTCCGCGTCGGTTTTGGCGGCGACCAGCCAGTCGTCAAGGGGCATCCAGAAGAATTATACGGACAACATAGAAGTCAGAAGTCAGTAGGCAGAAGTCAAGAGGCAGGAATTGGGCGTCATATCAATGCCTCGTCGTGCACCAACTCACCGCGGTCGAACCGGCCGGGATCGAGGCATGACACGTCGACCGTGTCGGCCCGACCGGTGCGGATGAGCTCCGAGAGCACCTTGCCGACCGCGGGCGCGATCATCAGCCCGTGCCCGCTAAAGCCGTTGGCCAGGAAGAAGCCGGCCACCGCCGAGTGCTCTCCGAGCAGCGGGTTGTGGTCTGGCGTCATCGCGTAGAGACCAGCCCACCCTTCGACAAGCTCTAGCGGGTCGAGCCCTGGCACCCGCCGTACCAGCGGCGGCCGGAAGTCCGACTCCCAGCGTGACAGGTCGCAGTCGAAGTTCTCGCCGGGTGGCTCGCTCAGCCTCGTGCGGGCGACCACCAGCCTGTCCGGATCGGACTCGGTGACGGGGTCGTCGTGGCGCCAGTGCACGCCGGTCGGGTCGATGACGACCGGAAACCGATATGGCCAACGAGCCGGCAGCGCGCAGCGAAACAGCTGTTGACGCACCGGCTGAATCGGCAGATCGATGCCAGCCATCGTGCCAAGACGGGCCGCGAACGGCCCTGCCGCGTTGACGACGGCGTCGGCGCCGACGGGCTCGCCGCTATCGAGCTCGACGCCCGCGACCCGACCGGAGCGACAGATGAGTCCTACAACCTCGGCGGGCACGTACTCGGCGCCTGCGGCTGCGGCTGCGGCGCGGAATCCCGCCAGCACGCCGCGTGGCTCGCCGTAGCCGTCGTCCGGGCCGAAGACCCCAAACCGGATGTCGTCGAGGCGGACGCCGGGCACCAGTGTGCTGAGCTGGTCGAGGGAGAGGCGCTCGACGCGGGCGCCCAGGCGACGTTGCCGCTCGATCCGAGCCTCCAGGCGGTCCGATGACGCGTCATCGGCGAGGAAGAGATAGCCGCGCTGGCGGAAGTTCACATGGGGCTCATGCCCCGGGACCTTCAGGGTCCTGTCGAACTCGGCGTAGAACCGCGTGCTGTATTGGGCCAGCTGGACGTTGACCGCCGAGCTGAATTGCTGGCGGATGCCGCCCATGGCCAGGAAGGACGAGGCGCGCGTATATGTCGAGTCCCGCTCGACCACCACGACGCGGCCCGCATGACCGTCCCGACGGAGGTGATAGGCGATGCTCGACCCGATGACGCCCCCGCCGACGATGACGACGGTTCCGGGTGTTCCCATCGGCGTCAGCTGACTCTTGATGCCGGCGAAGCCCTCAACGCTCTCCTGCCTCCCTCACGCGGCGCGCTCAGCCTTTCCGGGCGCTTGGCGCGCCCCCCCGTTCGAGATGCTGCTTCAGGGCGTCGAGCGACGCCTCCCAGCCGGCGGAGATCAGCGCATAGTAGCGTTGCCACCGAACCCCTTCGTCCGACCCGCTCTGCCGCACGCTGACGCGGGTGGCCGGGCCTTCGGCCCGGCAGCTCACCTCGAGCGCCATCGGTCCGAACGGGTCGGATTGTGGTGGCAACCAGTAGGCGTCGGCGAGAAAGAACTCGTGGCGAGGGCGAAATTCCATCACCGTGCCGTAGAACACCCCTCCTAGGGTGCCGAGCAGCTGGTCGCTGAACGGGGTGGTGCGCCACTCGATCGCATAGATGCCGAGTGGACGGGGCGTGGTCACCGATCGGACGGCGTCCCACCAGACCGTCAGCGCCGCGGGGTTGAAGAACGCCTCCAGCACGGCGGCTGGTGAGGCAGTGATCACGATGGAATGCTCGAAGGTCAGCGGGCGAGGCTCCATAGACGGGTCTGCGATCGTATCGGCTGATACCGCTGTCAGTAAAGGAGATACCGTTCTCGCAACGGACGGAACGCGTCGAGACCGTCGGCCCAGCCGTCGGCGATAGCGGAGTAGGACACCTCGCTGTCCAGTTGCCGACGGAGCTGGTCCGACCCATACAGGATGTCGATCGGCGGGATGACCGCTTCGTATTCGTAGGGTGGCTGACGCCAGGCGAAACGGTCTGGCGCCTGGCGCCGACAGCACTGGATCAATGCTGCAGCGGCCAGCACCGGCTGAAACGTCGTGCGGTCGGTCACGTGCAGCTGGCAGCCGCCGCAAGTCTCGCCGGCATGCTTCTGATACGTCGGTTGGAACTCGGCAGGGCGGAAGTGGACGCCGGGCAGTCCCATGGCGTTCATGGCGCCGGCCAGCCGGAGTGGATCGATCCACGGCGCGCCCGCCAACTCGAACGGACGGGTCGTGCCTCGGCCTTCGGAGAGATTGGTGCCCTCGAAGAGCACCATCCCAGGGTAGACGATCGCGCTGTCAAGAGTCGGGAGGTTGGGAGAGGGGAGGACCCAGGGGAGCCCGGTGTCGTCGTGGCACATCTCGCGACGCCATCCGTCCATCGGCAGCACCTCGAGCGTGGCGCCGAGCCCGAAGGTCTCGTTCGAGAGACGCGCCATCTCGCCAATCGTTAACCCATGTCGCAGTGGGACCGGAAACAACCCGACGAACGACTCGAACCCGGGTTCCAGCATCGGGCCCTCGACCGCCACGCCGCCGACCGGATTGGGACGGTCGCAGACGATGACCGGCACGTTCTCGGCGCCACACGCCCGGAGGCAGTTGGCCATCGTGTGGACATAGGTGTAGACCCGCGTGCCGACGTCCTGCAGGTCGATGACGAGCAGATCGAG
>JASLOY010000042.1 GCA_030745255.1 Vicinamibacterales bacterium | reverse complement strand
GCTGCGACGCCCAAGCTCGTCAGAGTGTTAGACGCTGCTGCCGCCCGAAGGGCTTCATCCCTGAGCCTCGCGGGTCCCGGAAGGGCGTATTCTGGACTCCTACGCTCCTAAAGGGTCCTGCCCGGGGTCTCTACCCGATCATATCAAGGCCGGGGGCTGTTCGTGGACAATCAGCCTTGCACGTGTGCCCCTGGAAGTGCCACTCTGATGAAGTCCAATGGTACATCTCCTAGGTCGGGCCGGCCCGGTTCTTCAGTGGTTCCTGGCGGTTGGGTTCCTGACCGCAGCCGTCGTGGTCGGCACCAGTGTCGTTCGGGAGCTGCGTCTCGTCACCGGCGACAATGCTGGCTCGGCACGGGCGGCCGACAATGGCCAGTTGCCCGCGAGTGTTCCCGCTGGAGCCATCAGTCTGCCGGTCCTGCTTTTCGACGACGGGAAGGGGATACGGGTCGGGGAGTCGGCGACACACATCGCCGCGCTCCTCGGTCGCACCGCCGAGGTTGGACGTCACAAGGTCGATGCGGCCGCCGACGGCGAACGGCTGACTCGGTTCTACGACTACCGCGATCGGCTGTTCGCGCTGGTCTTCACGCTGGCTGAATCGCACACCGACCCGACGGTCACTGCCATCTACCTCGAAGAATGAGGCGTATTATCGGTCGATCTCGGCCAGCGCCACCTCGTCTCGGTTGACACGCACGCGACGCACGCGGCCCCGCGCCGGCACCCGGACCTCCGTGACCTGTTCGGTCACCGGCACGACAATCGCTTCCTCTTCTCCCGACCGGTAGGTCAGATCCACGGTGACTGGCAGGTCGAACAACCGGTCGGTCAGCTGTTCGAACCGCAGTACCACCTCCTCGCCGCTCGGGGTTGGCTCCGTGTGTGACGAGAATTTCAGCTCCGGCAGCTCGGCCTCGTGTATCCAGCGCTCGAAGAACCTGTCGAGCGACTGCCCTGCCTCGATCTCGAATGCCAGCTGCAGCGCGTCGGTCCCTGCCTTCTGGAAACGCCACTGATGGTAGAAGCGTCGTAGCCCGGCGAAAAACGCATTGTCGCCGATCAACCCACGCAGCATGTGCAAGACCATGGCGCCCTTGTTGTGGACCAGCGCCCGAAAAACCCGCGTCTCGCCATCAAGATGACCGAGCCGGTAGCCCAGATAGATTGGGCCTTCGTCGGAGTGCCGCATCGCCCATCGTCGCATCTGACGGAGGATGTCACTGAAGACCTCGGGCCCACCGTCCTGCTCGGCATACAGCGCCGCGAAATAGTGGGCCAATCCCTCGCTCAGCCACTGCTCGTGGTAGTTCTTCCAGCCGACCGCCTGTCCCCACCACTGGTGGGCAATCTCGTGCGCCAGGAAGAAGGGGGGGTAGCTGGTAAAACTCACCGGATCGGTTTGCCACGAGATCAGGATGCCAGGTTGTCTGGGCAGCTCGTGGTTCATCACCGCGAAGTAGGCCGGGCTGTGACCGCCCGGCAAACGGCTGTCGGTCAGGGCCACTGTCATCGTCGGATAGGGGATGTCGCCCAGCAGCGACGCATAAAACGACGCGATGTCCGCCGTCTGGTCGGCGATTGTCTCGATCCTCTCGATGCTCCGAGGGCTGCCCTGCGCGTCGATCGACAGCGTGTCGTAGAACACTGCACCATCTGTCCGCGTCACCGTCGGACGTTCGACCTCCGCGGTCAGCTGCACCTGGCGCAGCGGCGATGCGTGTTCCTCGAACCGGGAGATGAGCGCCGACAGGTAGCGCGCCGGCTGGAGCGCCACAAACGAAAACCGACGCGGTCCGTCCTCCGGCGAACGAGTGACCGGCGGGTTCGTGTCGACGGGGTTGCCACTGGCGATGATGCCCCATCCGGAGGGCGCGGTCAGCTCCATTGTCGCCGTCGCGTAGTCGGTGACGCGCGCTTGCGGGTACCAGTAGCTCCGGTTGCTGTAGACGTAGCGGGGCTCACCTACGCCGAACAGCCCCTCGGCTTCAAGCACGAAGACACGGGTGGCGATCCAGCTTTCGTCGAGCTGCTGCGCGGGCAGATCGCCTGCATAGCTCACGGTGATGGTGAACTCGGTGCCGCCGGGGACCTCCGCCGGCAGGTTGACGACCACGTTGTTCTGTCCGATGAGACGGAAGAACAGCAGCGGTCCGAGCTCGTTGGACGTGATCGACAGTACTTCTAGCTCGTCGGCCAGCCGCAGGCCGAACGCCGCAATCGGCAGTCCTTTGACGCGCACCGCGAGCCGGGTCGTGCCGACGATGCGACAGCCGATGAGCTCGGGTGCCTCCCGGTAGGACCGCTGCGTCACCCCGAGCGGCTCAAACGATGCTGTGATGTCGTAATCGAGCACGTCGAGAGGCTCGACATCGTCGTCACCGAAGTAGCGTCCTTGTGTTGCTCGTTTCCGGGCCGATGAGTACAGCGAAATGATACGGTTCGTCGCGCGTTCATGGAGCGAGATGTCCTCAGACTGCTGCGCCGACTGGGCGTAGGTCAGTGTGCCGTGGCGCTTGGTGCGCACTTCAGCCAGGAAGTCGCCGACGCCGGGGGTGAGTGACCACAACCGATCACTGAGAGCGGAGAGGTCGAGCGTGAACGACAGCCCGATGAACTCCTCGAACACCGCTGTGGCCTCCCTGAGCATACCGGGGTCGACCGCTTGCTCGACGAGCCCGCTGGTCGAGACTCGCGAATTGAAGACCTCCGGATGCACCCGGACGAACGCCGCCTCGAACTCCGCCTCGAGCGTCTCGTCACCGCTGAAGATGCGGACTTGGCCCTGCTCCGCCTCCGGCTGCGGGGTGAAGCTCATGATCCCCTCACCGAGCAGCACGAGTCCGGTCACCCCGTCTTCTGTCTCGGCCACGAACACCGAACCCTCGGTCAGGGTCAGCGACAGATCTTCGCCCAGTACCACCATGTTGTCAGCGCTGTATTGCGTGGTGGCAGTCAGTGTCAGGTGGCGCAGGTCGTCGAGCGAGTCGACGTGGGTCTGGTCTCGGATACGCCAGGCGGTGTCGTCCTCCTCGCGCACGATCTCGAGCTGCCAGGTCTCGAGCCGTCCCCGCACACCCGCTTCGGAAAAGACCTCGACGGTCAACTCGTAGCCGGTACCCTGGGGCAGGTCGTCGATCGGTGTGCGGAAACGGGGGCTGATGGTAGCGCGTTCGACACCGGGGTACAGCTGTTCGCGCGCGAACGTCGTCGCTCCCGCTCGGTCGGCGGAGGGTGACAGCAAGGACAGATAAGCCTCGGGCTCGCCTGCCAGGACCGCCTGTTCCAGGCCCGCGACCAGCGCCGGGTAGGTGGGCGTCTCGGTCGTCTGGGCCGCGACAGGGCCGGCAAAGGCCGACACCGAAACCAGCACGGCGAGAAAGCGTCGCGTCATGAGACTCGTTCTACGGCATCAGGCTGCCGCACGAAACTGCGCCGTGAATGTCGCCATCTTGTCGTAGATCGCTTCGAGGTCCTGTGGCGGCGCCAGGAACACGATGCGCAGGTAGCCGTCGCCCGGTGCGGTGCCAAAACCCGAACCATGGACGCACAACAAACCGGTCTCTCGAAGTAACCCGAAGACGTAATCCTCGTCGGTACGGCCTGGTGGAAGCTCGACCTTCGGCATCGCGTAGAAAGCTGCCTTCGGTGGGACGCACGAAATCCCTTCGATGCCATTGAGTCGTCTGGTGGTGACTTCCGCGCGCTCACGCAGCGCGTCGAGGAACGATGCCTTGTGGTCGTCGCTGGAGGTTAGCGCCGCCATGATGGCGAACTGCATCGGCCCGGTGCTGCAGAGTCGACCATCGGCCAGCTCTTTGATCGCGCCGAGCACCGCGTCGAGCCGCTCGCCGCCGCTCACGCCGAGCCAGCCGGCGCGCCAACCGGGCGCCTGATAGGTTTTCGAAATCGACGAGAAGGAGATGACCGGTGCGTCGGGGTTCAGCGATCCAATCGGTGGCACTGGCGCATCGTAAGCGAGGTCCGCGTAGACCTCGTCGGCCAGCACTACGATGCCGTGCGTGTCGGCCAGCTCCAGCAACTCCCGGCGGGATGCCTCGGAGTAGACGGCACCTGTCGGATTGTTGGGGTCGATGACCACCAGCGCCCGGGTCGCCGGCCCAATCAGGCTCTCGATGTGGTCCAGGTCAGGCATCCATGCGTTGCTCGGGTCGGTGCGGTAATAGATGCCCCGAGCGCCCAGTTTGGTCACGGTCGCCGTGTAGAACGGGTAGGTTGGAACCGGCACAAGGACCTCGTCGCCGGTGTTGACCAGTACGGATAGCACCAACTCGATGCCCTCAGACGTGCCCGAAGTCAGGATGACACGGTCCGGCCCGATCGGCAGTCCCGACACCGCGTAGGAGGCGGCGACGGCCTCACGGACCTGCCAGACGCCGGCGGCGGGTGTGTACCCGTTTGCGCCCTCCCGCATCGCCCGTTCCACGGCCTCGACCAGATGCGGTGGCGTCCGGAAGCCAAAGGCCACCGGATCCCCGATGTTGAGATAGGTGACCGGTCGCCCACTTTCTTCGACCTTCTTGGCCTCGGCGACCACACTGCGGATGGCGTAGGCGAAACCCTCCAGACGGCTGCCGACGGCGATCGGCGCAGGGGCACTCGTAGCCACGCACCCAGTCTATCCCACCCACGATGACCGCGCGGGCTCCGCGCGGCTCACTTGGGTTTGCCCAGCCACTCGTAGGCAGCCTCTTCGGTCGAGAAGACTCGAGTCTGACTGCTGGTCACCAACTGGCCATCCAGCATCGCGAGGGCTGTTTCCCGTGGCGAATCGACCACAAACGCTCTTCGACCCGTCGGCGTGATGCCTTTGTTTCGAACGGCGTCCAACAGCGATTTCAATTCGTCGAGGCCGAACCGACTGTCTGACTCCCGTACGTCGACGATGCTGTCGTAGCTCTGGTCATACAGGGGGGTGCCTGCCGTACTCCTCCACAATTTGAGCAATGTCACTTGCGTGAACGGTGCCACGGACGCACAGCACGACCAGCTTCTTGTCCGCGTCGATATGGAGGCTGCGTCCCGGTCCCCGATCGGTCTCACTCCGGGCGGGATGCTGAAGTGCGTCTCGCACCTTGTGCAACAGGGCGCGTGGAGTGAACGGCTTGAAGAGCACGTCCTCGGGACCGGCGGTCATTCCGCGACGGGCGTTCGCATCGAGTGCGTAGCCCGACACGTAGGGCGTTCTCATCTCCGGCGCGCCCTGTTCCGCCGCCCGACTGATGGCCTCGGAACCGGCACGTAAGGGGTCGTCAACAGCGATCTGCTTCAGCTGAAGCGACACGCGACCCTGAATGACGGTGAGGAGATTGTTGAAGTCGTGGGCGATGCCGCCGGCCAGGCGTCCAAATGTCGCCCACGTCTACCTGGAAGCGGGTAGCGAGCTCCTGGTGTGTGTGTGCCTCGAGAGCAGGATTCCCGTGACCCATCGAGATCGCCCCGACGACCTCGTCGGTAGCAACGATCGGGACCGCGAAGTGGCGAAGACCGCCGTCGCATTCGCGATCGACAGACCGGCCTGTATCCATGCTCTCTTTTGCAGGCTCCCAACAGTGTTCGTGGCAGAGCCATTTGCCACAGTCGATCGCGTCGCTGTTGTCGCTCGTCTCGCACAGACGCCGCGAGCTCTGGTCCATGAGTCGGCACCAACCCGACGCAAAGATGCCACACGCATAGTCGCCATGGCGCTCGTAAATCGCCACCGACGTGCAGTCGTGTATCAGGATTTCTCCTATTGGGCGACCCTGCGTTATGCTCCGGGCATGGCAATCCGCACGGAGCTGACGCTGCGATTGGAGAACTCCCCTGGTGCGCTTGCGCGTCTCTGTCAGGCACTGGCCGACGAGAAAGTCAACGTCATAGCGATGAACCTCGAGGGATCCGGGGTCCTGCACCTGGTGCCTGACAACCCGGTGCACGCCACCGGCCTGCTACGCGCTCGTGACTATGCGTTGGTAGAGCGGGAGGTGCTCTATGTCCAGCTACCGAACGGTCCCGGCGCGATCGGGTCGGCGACTCGGATGCTGGGCGACGCAGATGTCAACATCGAATACGCCTATGCCACGGCGATCAATGAGCATCAGACGACCGCGCTCGTCGTCGCCGTCGACGATGCACAGCGCGCGGCGACTGCCGCGGGGATGTGAACTGCTCTCGAGATGCGTCTGTATATCGAGACCATGGACGCGATGCTCGTCGACTACGAGCCTGACGGGCGGGTGAGGCTGGACGACGAAGACTGGCTGACGCCGACGCTCCAGGAACGCCGGGCGATACTGCATGCCGCGCAGACCGAGATCGAGCGGCTGCAAGATCTGATGCTGGCGCTCGATCCAGGCGACGTCGACTGACGTTGCTTCAGGCCTCTTCGGCGTGCGCCGCGGACCTGGCCGAAGGGCCGGTTTCCGTTGTTCCGTCTTCGGACTCTGCCGGTGTGTCGGCCGCCTGGCCCACAACCACACTGGCGGGGCGCAACACCTCGTCGCCAATCCGGTAGCCTTCCTTGATCACCGAGACCACCCGGTTGTCCTGCGCGGCGTCGGCCGGGGTCGTGGTGATGGCGTCGTGCAAGCTGGGGTCGAACGGCTGACCATCCGCCTCGAGACGGGTCACACCGAGTCGACCGAGCTGGGCGAGGAATTGGGTCCGGGCCAGTTCGACGCCGGTCAGCAGCGAGGCAGCGTCGGTGGCGGTCCGGCCCGCGGCGAGAGCGCGGTCCAGGTTGTCCAGCACATCGAGCAGCTCGGCCAGAAACGTCCGCCGGTCGCGTTCAGCCTCTTTGCCGAGCTCGCGCCGCATTCTCGCCCGAGCGTCCTCGAACTCCTGACTCGCTGACTTGTATTTTCCGGCGTATTCCCGGACGGTGGCGTTCAGCGATTCGATCCGTTGCTCAAGCTCTTCGACATACGACGGTTTTCGGTCGGCGGTTTCAACCCCGTCACCTGCCGTGTCGTCTTTGGCCTTCCACCAGCGCCGGTCGACGACTCGCAGCTCCTCTGTTTCTGTGTCTCCCTCGTGCGGGGCGTTCGGCGTCTGCGGGCCGATCGACGGGTCTGCCGGGGGTGACGCCTCGTCACTGTCACTGGTCGTCGTCATTGTCAGTTTCGTCGTCCCCGTCAGCGTCGGGGGGCTTCGAGCGAGGCTCGACATCGAACTGCAGCGCGTCGTCGGTGAATCCGATACGCACGGTGCCGCCATGTTCCAAGCGGCCGAAAAGAATCTCGTCGGTGAGCGGGTTGCGCACCTCGGTCTGGATCAACCGCGCCAGTGGGCGAGCGCCATATTTGGGGTCGTATCCCTTTGTGGCTAGCCAGGCGCGCGCCTGCGGCTCCAGCGTGATCGCGACGTGGCGCTCGGCGAGCTGTGTTTCCAGCTGCAGGATGAATTTCTCGACGATCGTCTCCACGACCTCTGGCGCCAGACTGTCGAATGTGACCGTCGTGTCGAGTCGGTTGCGGAACTCGGGGCTGAAGACGCGCTCGATCGCCGCCTTCGTGCGGCCCTTGTCGCCGGCTGCCCGATCCTCGCTGAAACCGATCGACGCGGAGCTCATCTCGCGCGACCCGGCGTTCGAGGTCATGATCACCACCACCTGCCTGAAATCGGCCTTCCGGCCGTTGTTGTCCGTCAGGGTCGCGTGATCCATCACCTGGAGCAGGATGTTATAGACATCCGGGTGAGCCTTTTCAATCTCGTCGAGCAAAAGCACCGCATACGGATGCGACCGAACGGCGTCGACGAGCAGTCCGCCCTGCTCGAAACCCACATAACCGGGTGGGGCGCCGATCAGTCGCGCCACGGCATGCTTCTCCATGTACTCGCTCATGTCGTAGCGGATGAACTCGTTGCCCAGATGGATGGCGAGCTGCTTGGCGAGCTCGGTCTTGCCGACCCCGGTCGGTCCGGTGAACAGGAAGCAGCCGGCTGGACGGTCGGGTTGTCCGAGTCCGGCCCGGGCCCGCTTGATTGCAGTCACCACGGCCGCGACGGCGTCATTCTGCCCAAACACCACGCGGCGCAACGCGTCGTCGAGTGTACGCAGCCGTTCCTTGTCCGAGACGGAGGCCTGCTTCTCCGGAATGCGGGCCATGCGCGCGACCACGCGCTCGATGTCGCTCGCCGCAACCCGAAGACGGTCGGTGCTGGTGGAGTCGGCTTCAATTCCCGGGGTCTGGGGGACGACGTCCACCACGGCGCTGTCTGTGTCAGGTCCGACGGTCACACTCGCCGGCACGCGCGCCTCGGTCACGGGTCTGGCGGCGGCCATCTTCGCGCCCGCTTCGTCGAGCACGTCGATGGCACTGTCTGGCAGCCGTGAGTCCCGCAAATGTCGGCTGGCTAGCTTCGCCGCCACCTTCAGTGCACCCTCGGTGTAGGTCACGTGGTGATGCTCTTCGTAGCGGGACCGCAGCCCCTTGAGGATCTCGACCGTTTCGTCGACGCTCGCCTCTTCGATTACCACCTTCTGGAGCCGGCGCGCCAGCCCGCGGTCGCGTTCGATGTGCTTGAATTCGTCGAAGGTCGTCGAGCCGATGACCCGGAGCTCTCCTGCCGCGAGCACCGGTTTGATCAGCGTCGCCAGGTCCATTGTGCCGCCGGTCGTCGCGCCGGCGCCGACCGTGGCGTGCACCTCGTCGATGAACAGGATCGGCATCTGGCGACCCGAGAGTGCCTCGATCACCGCCTTGAACCGCTCCTCGAAATCGCCGCGGAATCGGGTGCCGGCGAGCAGGGCCGCGGTGTCCAGGGAGAAGACCTCGGCGCCGGTCAGCTGGGCGGGGATGTCGTCTTCGAGCAACCGGCTCGCCAGACCCTCGGCGAGCGCGGTCTTGCCGACGCCGGCATCGCCGATGAACACCGGGTTGTTCTTGCGACGCCGGCACAGTATCTCAATTGTGCGCTGCAGCTCCTCGGTGCGGCCGATCAACGGGTCGAGCTGGCCCCGTGTGGCCCGGTCTGTCAGATTGACCGCGAATGCCCTGAGCGGGTCGCGGGACGGGGCGGGGCCGTCACCGCCCGCACTCGCATTGGCCGGTTCGGTCGCCTGGCCGTCGGCTGTCGCGGTCGGCACCTTGGCGATGCCGTGGGAGATGTAGTTCAGGACGTCGAGGCGTGTGATGTCCTGCGATTGCAGCAGCTCCGCGGCGTAGGAATTCGGTTGCTGCAGGATGGCCGCAAGCACATCCCCGAAGCGGACTTCGTCCTTGCCGGCGCTTTGCACGTGAAGAACCGCCGTCTGCAGTACGCGCTGAAACGCGAGGGTCTGGTCCGGCTCCCGGCTACGCGCCCCGCGGGGAAACTGTTCAAGGGTGCCGAGATATTCGTCGAGCGCGTGCCGGAGCGCGGCCAGGTCGCCGCCGCAGGCGGCGAGAATCTTCTCCCCCTCAGGGTCGTGCGCCAGGGCGTAGAGCAGGTGCTCGAGGGTCAGATGCGTGTGCCGTCGTGCCGCCGCCTCGCGAAAGGCGACGTTCAGTATCAGCTCGAGCGCGGCGCTGAACATCGGTCTGTTGTCACTCCTCTTCGAGGGTCGCCTGCAGCGGAAAGCCGTCGCGCCGGGCCAGGTCCTGGACCGTCGCGACCTTGGTCTCGGCGACCTCGTAGCTGTAGGCCCCGCACACGCCGTGGCCCTGGGTGTGCACCTGCATCATGATCTGGTGGGCTGCCGACGGTGACTTGTGAAAGACCGTCTCGAGAATCTGTACGACGAACTCCATCGTGGTGTAGTCGTCGTTGAGCAGGATCACCCGATAGAGCGTCGGCTTCTGGGTCTTCTGCCGAGTCTCCTCGAGGATGCCGTGGTCGTTCTGCGGGTCACCTTCCATACCACTCGATCAGACTATGGAGGCCGCGACCAGGTCAAGCGATGGCGGGGCACGCATAGTAAGATTTCTCCGATATGCAGACAATTGCGCGTGGCATCACCTATACCGATCTCCAGTTTCTGGGGCTCCCGCGGGTCATCGCGACCGCCGTGCTGCAGAGCCCGGCCGGCGTGGCGCTGGTCGATCCGGGACCCTCGACCTGTCTCGACACGCTACGCGCGGCGCTCATCGAACAGGGTATTCCGCTCGGTGACGTGCGGACGCTGCTGTTGACGCATATTCATCTCGACCATGCCGGAGCCACCGGCACGCTCGTCCGGGACAATCCGGATATCCAGGTCTATGTGCACGAACGGGGTGCGCCCCACATGGCGGACCCGGCCAAGCTGCTGAGCAGCGCAGGCCGGCTGTATGGCGACGACATGGACCGGTTGTGGGGTGAGTTTCTGCCGGTGCCTCAGGACAACCTGCATGTCCTGAGCGGCGGCGAGCGGATTACCGCCGCCGACCGGGAGCTGGACGTGGCCTACACGCCCGGTCACGCCTCGCATCATGTCAGCTTCTTCGACCGGTCCAGCGGAGTGGCGTTCGTTGGTGACACCGCTGGCATCCGGACCGGCGCCGAGCTGTTCGCCATGCCGCCCACGCCGCCACCGGACATCGACATCGACACCTGGAAGGCGAGCGTGGCGCTGATCGACCGGTGGCAAGCGGAGACGTTGTTCGTCACCCACTTCGGCCCCTACGAGAACCCGTCGGCCCATCTGGCTGCCCTGGTCGAGCATCTCGACGGCTTTGCGGCGTTGGCCAGAACGATCGTCGAGCGGGAGGCGACCGACGAAGAACGAGTCGGCATGTTTACCGCCGAGGCGCGTCTGTATCTGCAGCGACACATACCGAACGCCTCCGCCGCGCTCTACGACCAGGCGGCCCCGCTGTCCCAGTGCTGGCTCGGGTTGGCGCGGTACTGGAAGAAGCGGGGGGTCGGGGCGGCGTGACGCCCGAAGAAGTTAGAAGTCAGAAGTCAGAAGGCAGAAGTCAGAAGAGAACCGGTCACCGGAAAAGGGGCCGTCCACGATGACTGATGCGCGGATGAGCGGCGACGAACGCGCGCGGGTGGTGTGGCTCCTGCAACAAACACGCGACGACTTTCTCGCGGCGGTCGAACCGGCGACCGACGCGCAGTGGAACTTTCGTCCCGGGACGGACCGGTGGTCGATCGGGCTGATCGCCGAGCACCTGGGGCTGGTCGAGCGCCGCCTGTTCGGGCAGGTCGAGCTGGCGCTCAAGCAGGCGGTGCGTCCCGACTGGCAGACCGCCACGGCCGGCAAGGACGTCTTGATCGATTCAATGCTGGGAGATCGCGGCACATCGCGTGACGCGCCCGAGCTGGTGGTGCCGACCGGCGCGGTGGGCCGCGAGGAGTCGCTCCGGATCTTCCAGGAGCGCCGAGCCCGGTCACTCGCCTTCGCCGAGACGACCACCGGCTCGCTGAAGCAGCATACGCTCGATCACCATCGACCGGTGTACGGCACGCTCAACGCCCACCAGTGGCTGCTCTACATCCCGCTCCACACCCAGCGGCATCTTCAGCAGATCGAGGAAATCAAAGCGGCGCGCGGGTACCCTTCTGACTTCTGACTCCTGCGTTCTGGGGATACCTCCATGCAACTCGGCTTCATCGGTCTCGGCACCATGGGACGCTCGATGGCGCTCAACCTGTTGAAGGGCGGCCATTCCCTGGCGGTGTTCGCCAGACGCACAGAGGCGGCTCGCCCACTGGTCGACCGGGGGGCGACGGCCTGCCCTTCCGCGGCGGCAGTGGCCGAACAAAGCGACGTGATCTTCACGATGCTGACCGGCACGAGCGACGTCGAGCAGGTAGTGCTCGGCGACGACGGCGTGATGCGGGGGGCTCGTCGGGGTGCGCTCGTCATCGACATGAGCACGATCGACCCGACCGCGACCCGGGCGATCGCGGTGACACTGGCAGAGCGGGGCATCGACATGCTCGACGCGCCGGTGTCGGGCGGTCCCCATGGTGCCCGCGATGCGACGCTGACGATCATGGTGGGTGGCCCGTCCGCGGCGTTGGAGCGTGCCAAACCACTGTTCGCGCTGCTTGGCCCGACCCTCATCCATGTAGGAGAGTCCGGCGCCGGGCAGACCACCAAGGCGTGCCATCAGTTGGCGCTCCTCGTGACCGCCCAGGGCGTGGCCGAGGCGCTGACACTGGCTCGGCGGTGCGGACTGGATGTCGAGCGGGTGCGCCAAGTGATGATGGGTGGTGTCGCCTCGAGCCGTGTGCTGGACCTGTTCGGGACACGGATGGCGTCGCGCGACTTCACCGCCGGGATAGAATCACGCCTCTACCACAAGGATCTGGGCATCGTCCTCGGTCTGGCCCACGATCGCGGCACAGCCCTACCGGCGGCCGCGCTGACGATGCAGTTCATCAATGCGTTGGTCGGACGTGGACGAGGGCGGGACGACCTGTCGGCGCTGATCACGGTCATCGAGGAGCTGGGTGATCGAGACGCGCGCCGTCCCCGAGCCGCGACGGAAGACTGACGGCGACAGGTCTGATAGAGGGGCCGCCTAGAGGCGAACTCAGGTTGCAGCTTACTACTCACAGGCCACCGTGCGGTGGGTTTCGGTCGCCGAATGCGGTAGATTGATGGGCGTTCCCAATCTGGAGGCCCCATGAGCGATTTGTCCCCGATTCGACATCCGTTGTTCGCGTTCACGCTGACCGTCGCCCTCGTCGGGGTGTCGGTGTCAGCCCAGCGACGAGACGGTGTTCCGGCGCTACCGCCGCCAGACGGGCCGGTTGTGCTCAACACAGCCGAGGTCCCGCGGATCCGCGTGGTGCCGGTCGCCGGTGGGCTGTCCCATCCGTGGGGCATGGCTTTCAGGCAAAACGGCGACATCCTGGTGACCGAGCGCGACAAGGGCACGTTGCGGGTGGTCCGCAACGGCCAGCTTCTCGACCGGGACATCCCGGGAGTGCCGGAGGTGTTCGCCGATTCTGACCGCGCCGGGCTCATGGATGTGGCCGTGCACCCGGACGACGACCGCATCGTCTACCTGACCTATTCCAAGTCGATCATGCGGGATGGGCAGGAAGGTGTGACGGTGGCGTTGGCCCGGGGCCGGCTCGACAGTGGGGCGCTGACCGAGGTCCGCGACATCTTCGTGGCGGAAGGGCTGGACCGCGGCATCGCCGCGTCGCGACTTATCTGGGCTGCGGACGGGAAACTGTTCATGACAGTGGGCGGCTCCTACGTGTTCGCCAACACGGGCAGCTATGCACAGGACCCGAGCACCCACTTTGGCAAGCTGATGCGGCTAAACGACGACGGGACGCCGGCCGACGACAACCCGTTCGCTGGCAACGCCGACTACTTGCCCGAGATCTACTCGATGGGGCACCGGAACCAGCTCGGCCTTGCGTTTCACCCCGAGACGGGCGACCTGTGGGCGACCGAGAACGGGCCGCAAGGTGGCGACGAGGCCAACATCATCAAGCCCGGCGAGAACTACGGGTGGCCGCGTGCGTCCTACAGCCGGGAGTACTCCGGTGTCCGGGTGACCGACACGCCGTGGCTGGCGGAGTTCGAGCAGCCGGAGGTGCTCTGGTGGCCGTCGATTGCGCCGTCCGGGTTG
>JASLOY010000429.1 GCA_030745255.1 Vicinamibacterales bacterium | reverse complement strand
GAAGCGCTCGATGGGGGCGCCGGTGGTCGTCAGGTTGGAGGACAGGGCGAAGGTGGACGAACCGGAACGGTAGTAACCCTGCTCGTCGTAGCGCAGCTCGCCGAGGACGCCGACCACCAGCTTGAACCCAACGGTCAGAATGAGCACCCGTCCAAGCGGCGAGGACGCCATGCCGCGCACTCTGGCCCACCGAGTGTCGGACCGCGACGACGTCGATCCTTCACCCTGCTCGAGCGGCAGGTTCCCTGGAGCGGCGGGCGGCGAGGGCTGCGGTGTCATGGAGGTCTGGTCTAGTCTCCGGGGTCATCGGTCCGGTCGGACGTCGTCGCCTCTTGAATCCACGCCAGATATCGCTCGTCCCCGCCGATGACACGAAGCACGAGGAACTCCGGCGTGTCATAGGGGTGCAGCGCACCAACGCGGCGCCGCAGCGCCTCGACCCTGTCTAGCGTGGTCTTTGCGATCAACTGACGTTCGCGAGTCCGCTCGATTGCCCCGTCCCACCGATAGACCGACTCACCCTCCGGCAGCACGCTGACACAGGCCGCCTCACCGCCACGCACCAGCGCCGTGGCGAACGCCGATACGTCACCGTCGGTCGGAAAGGTGGTCAGGACAACGACGGGTTCCGATTCGGTCATTCGTCCGCGCCTCCCGTCCAGGTGCCTGGATACGCCCGCCACGTCAATCCACGTGACGCGACGCTCCGCCGGTTCCTAATCTTGACCGGCCAAGTGACCGAAACAAGGAGGTGCATGCCCCGTGCGCCTCGCTCATCGTCCACGTCCCATCGCTCCCGGCCCAGAGGCGCCGTCTCATCGGCCACACGACGACGGAACCAGAGACAGGGCAGCCTTCCGCTTCGGCCGCCAAATCGGACCGGCGCACAGAAAGTCCGCTCCAGCAACGAGCGCCCTCCGAAGGGACGCCGCCTGGCGAGCATCCTGCTGGTTCTCACAATTGCGGTCCTCGTGGCGAACGCCATCGTCGGAGAACGGGGTCTCGTCAAGACCGCGCGAGCCCGCCGCGAGCATCTGGAACTGGCTGAGTCGATCGCGCGACTCCGGCAGGAGAATCGAAGACTCGCACTTCAGGCCGACCGCATTCGGCGAGACCCGTCGGCCATCGAAGCACTGGCTCGGGGTGAGCTCGGCCTCATCCACCCCGGGGAACAGCTCTTCATCATCACCGACCGACCCGTTCCGACGCGGTGAGGCTGCTTCGACGGAGTGGACGACCCCTGCCGTCCCGTTGACCCGATCCGAGCCGCATGGTACCATGCCAGCCAGATAGCAATTCACGTCAGTTGACGCGGGGTGGAGCAGTCCGGTAGCTCGTTGGGCTCATAACCCAAAGGTCGGGGGTTCAAATCCCCCCCCCGCAACCACATTTCTGGCGTCTCGGCGGCAAAAAGGGGTGACTGGTGTCACCCCTTTTTTTGTGTATAGTCGGTTCGACGACACCGGCTGCCAGACCGGATCCGGCTCACACAAGCAGGAGCTCCTCATGACCGTCTTGCCGCAACATCGTGGCGCCAGCTTTCTGCTCGACCGAATCGAGCCCTCGGACATCGTCTGTCCCGAAGATATGGGTGACGAGGAGCGGCTCCTGATGCGCTCGATCAGGGAATTCGCCGAGCAGGAGGTGGTCCCGAGGCTCGACGAGATCGACCGTCGCAATATCGATGTCATCCGCCCCTTGTTCAAGAAGGCGGCCGACCTCGGCATCTTCATGGCGGAGGTGCCCGAAGCGCACGGCGGCCTCGGACTGAGCCTGTTGGCGATCGCCGGCATGAGCGAGACGCGTTCGTATCTCGGCGGTTTGTCGTCGACTGTGTTCGCGCATCAGGGCATTGGCACGCTGCCGTTGATCAACTTCGGCACACAGCCCCAGATCGACCGATATTTGACCCGGTGCATGAACGGCGAGCTGATGGCGGCCTTCGCGCTGACCGAACCCGGCTCCGGTTCAGACGCCATGAACATCAAGACCACGGCGGTGCTGAACCCGGAACATACGCACTACATGGTAAACGGCGCAAAGCAGTGGATCACGAACGCCGGCTGGGCCGATCTCTTTATCCTGTTCGCCAAGGTCAATGGCACCGAATTCTCCGCGTTCCTGCTCGAGCGTGACACCCCAGGCCTGACCATTGGCGACCACGAAAAGCTGCTCGGCCTGCAGGGTTCATCGGTCTGCGCGATGCAGCTCGACGACGTCGCCATCCCGGTCGAGAACCTACTCGGAGACGTCGGCAAGGGCCACAAGGTGGCCATGTGCACGCTCAACCTGGGCCGGATGAAGATGTCTGCGAACTGCGCCGGCACCGCCAAGAAGATTCTCGCGACGACGACGCAGTATGCCACCGAGCGGCGACAGTTCGGCCGCCCGATTGCAGACTTCGGGTTGATTCAACGCAAGCTCGCCGACATGGCGGCACGCGCCTACAGCGCCGAGTCGGTCGCCTACCGGACGGCCGGACTGGTCTATGCGGCCACCGAGGTATTGGGTGACGAGCGCCCAGAGGCGCTCGACCTCAAGCTGAAGACACTCGCGGAATTTTCCGTGGAATGTGCGATGGCGAAGGTCATCGGGTCGGAGACCTATCATGGACTCTCGGACGACGCGTTGCAGATCTACGGCGGCAACGGCTACAGCGAAGAGTATCCGGCGGCACGCTGGTATCGGGACTCGCGCATCACGCGCATCTACGAAGGCACGAGCGAAATCTGCCGCCTCAGTATCGCGAAGACGATCCTCCGTCGAGCGGCCCGCGGCCAGCTCCCGCTGCGTGACGCGGTCGCGGGGCTGACACCGTCTGCCGGAATCGACCAGAGTTCCAGCTCCCAGCGGGCGGGCATCGACGCCTTCAAACAGATATTTCTCTTCGTCATGGGTGAGATATGGGCCGGTGTCGACGACGCGCAGCTGCTCGAACCGACGCATCAGCAATTCCTCGGCAGCCTCGCCGACATCGCCATCGAGACGTATCGTGCCGAGAGCACGGTCCTTCGCGTGTCGAAGCTGACCGAGCAGCAGCCACATGCCGACCTGCGTCTCCAGGCGGCGCTGGCGCGACTCGTCTTCTACCACGCGGCTGACCGCATACGTCAGGAGGCAACGGAGGTCCTCGCCGCGCTCCTCGAGGGCGAGCGGCTCGCCGCCGCCATGAACCAGCTCTGCGCCTGGCTGCCGACTCCGGCCGGCCTCATTGATACCCGCACCCTCGTTGCCGGCGAACTTGTGCGTCGCAGGGGCGCCCTCGCCTGAACCATCGCTCGGTGTGCCGTCCTGGCGCTCCTCGCCTCCCAACTCCCCCCCCGAATCGTTCAGGTTGGTGCGTGGCGAGCCCTGGAGTATAGTGACCCGCATCAATTGCAACACGTCGGCCGCATGCCACCCCGGTCGCCCTACCAACGAAGGAGAGCCCGATGAAGCTCGTCACCGCCATCATCAAACCCCACACGCTCGACGAGGTGCGCGACACCCTCTCTCGGCTGAGTGTCGCTGGAATGACTGTCACCGAAGTCAAGGGCTTCGGACGCCAAAAAGGACACACGGAGATCTATCGCGGCGCGGAGTACACGGTCGACTTCATTCCGAAGATCAAGCTCGACATCGTGGTGGGCGACGAGCAGGCGGATGCCGTGATCGAGGGCATCAAGAGCTCGGCCCGCACCGGGTCCATCGGCGACGGCAAGATCTTTGTCCAGCAGCTCGAGGAATGCATCCGCATCCGCACGGGAGAAACCGGCACGGAGGCGATTTAGGCGAAATAGATAAAATTGTTTCAGCAGTGATC
>JASLOY010000428.1 GCA_030745255.1 Vicinamibacterales bacterium | reverse complement strand
AGCGGCGATTTTCTTAGCCTCTTCCAAGTGCGCCTCGGCGTCGCCCGCGCCGCGCAATAGCGTGCGGCTAAACTCGCCGGAGACGCAACCGCTTAGACAGATAATGCCTTCGCTGTGCGCTTCGAGGATCTCCTTGTCGATCCGCGGCTTGTAGTAGAAGCCTTCGGTGTAACCTGCCGACACCAGCTTGATCAGGTTGTGATAGCCGGTGAGGTTCTCGGCGAGCAGAACGAGGTGATTGTTGGTGTTACCGGGCGTCCCGCTCCGCGCATGGCGGGTCCCGTTTGCGACGTAGACCTCGCATCCCAGAATCGGCTTGATCCCTCGCTTTCGTGCTTCATCGTGAAAGATGACACTCGAGAAGAGGTTGCCGTGTTCCGTGACCGCCAGCGACGGTGCGCCGGCCTGCTTCGCGTAATCGAGCAGCTCTCCGATCCGGCACGCGCCGTCGAGCAGCGAAAACTCCGTGTGCAGATGCAGATGCACGAACTCGGTGGACATGGGTGTGCGCTCGAGAAGTCAGAAGTCAGAAGGTAGAAGGCAGAAGACAACAGGAGGCTTCGCGCCTCTAGATGACCGGCGCAGCCGGTCCGGCTTCTTCTGACTTCTGACTTCTGACTTCTGCCTTCTTCGTTCTCTCATTCCCACTCGATCGTCGATGGGGGCTTGCTGCTGATGTCGTAGACCACCCTGTTGACGCCACGCACTTCGTTCACGATGCGCGACGAGATGACCGCCAGCAAATCATCGGGCAACCGCGCCCAGTCGGCGGTCATGCCGTCCCGGCTCTCAACCGCGCGTACGGCGAGGACATGCTCGTAGGTGCGTTCGTCGCCCATGACCCCGACGCTTTGAATCGGCAACAGCACCCCGAACGACTGCCAGAGCCGTCGATACCACCCGAAACGCCGAACCTCGTCGGCGATGATGGCATCCCCATTGCGCAGCATCGCCAGCCGCGGGGCGGTGACCTCCCCGAGAATCCGAACTGCGAGGCCCGGACCCGGGAACGGTTGACGCCAGACGAACATCTCGTCGAGTCCGAGCTCTTCGCCAAGCCGCCGAACCTCATCCTTGAACAGCGCCCTCAACGGCTCCACGAGGGCGAATCGCAGCGCTTCGGGCAACCCGCCGACATTGTGATGGCTCTTGATCGGTGCGGCTGGTCCGACGACCGACACACTCTCGATCACGTCCGGGTACAACGTGCCCTGGGCCAGGAAGTCAAACTCTCCCAGACGACCGGCCACCGCCTCGAATACGTCGATGAACGTGGCGCCGATGAGTTTCCGCTTCCGCTCCGGGTCGACCACCCCGTCGAGCGCAGACAGGAACCGGTCTCCCGCGTCCTCGTACACGACATTGAGCTCCAACTGCTCCTCGTAGCGCTTGCGGATTTGCGCCGCTTCATTCAACCGCAGCAGGCCGTTGTCAACGAAGATGCACGTCAGCCGATCGCCGATCGCGCGTCGGATGAGGAGCGCCGCCACCGTGGAATCGACTCCCCCACTGAGCCCGCACACGACACGTCCGTCCGCCACCTGCTCTTTGATACGAGCGGTCGCCTCGTCGAGGAACGACGCCATGGTCCAGTCGCCGCTGCACCCGCACACGGTCTTGGCAAAGTGTCCGAGGATGTCGACGCCCCGCTCGGTATGTGCGACTTCGGGATGAAACAGCAGCGCATAGTAGCGCCGCGTCGCATCTTCCATCGCCGCCACCGGTGCGTTCGCGCTGGTTGCGACCACACGGAACCCCGCCGGGGTGCGCGCGACCAAGTCGCCATGGCTCGCCCACACGCGGATGTCCCGCGGGAGCGACTCGAAGAGCGGGCTGTCGCTCTCCACGGTGACCGACGCGTGCCCAAACTCCCGCTCCGGAGCCGGCTCGACACTACCCTCGAGCATGTCCGCCATGAGCTGCATCCCGTAGCAGATGCCAAGCACCGGGACATCAAGGTCAAAGACCCCCTCCTGGCAACGCGGAGCGCCTTCATCCCGGACACTCGACGGGCCACCGGAGAGAATCACACCGGCCGGCCGCCGAGCGGCTAGATCGCTGGCGGGCGTGTCGTACGGCAGGATCTCGGTATAGACATTGAGTTCCCGCAGACGTCGCGCGATGAGCTGTGTGTATTGGGAGCCGAAATCGAGCACCAGGAGCGTTTGATGAGCCACGCGCGACCGATATATAGGAGTATGGGCGGGACGGATGAGTGCGGACACCCCGTTCAATTGTCGATATTATAACGGTGTGAGACTGGCCCGCACCACAATATCTTGTAGTGTCCAGATCACTGGCGCAATCAGATGCGGCATTGTCGCCCTTGTTGGGTCTCTGACGCTGCTGGCGGCCGGCGGCGCCTGGGCCCAGGAGCGGCGTGCGCCCTCTCGGCTACTGCCGCTGGAGACGCTCTGGACCACCCCGCTCCCTGCCCCACCTTCCGCGGCGCCGGTCGACGAGGCCGATCACGTGTTCGTCCCGTTGCGCGACGGTCAGGTCGCGGCGGTAAATGTGGCCGACGGCGAAGTGGTCTGGCAGATGCCGCACGGCGAGGTCGGGCAGCCGGCCGTCGGGGACGCACTGCTCTTTGTTGCGACCAGTGACGAGTTGCGTGCGCTCGACACCGCCACCGGCCTGACCCGATGGTCGTTTCCGCTCGAGGCGCCGCTCTCGGCTCCGCTGGTGTGGAACAGCGGCTGGCTGGTCGCCGCCCTCGACACACAGACGTTGCTCGCGCTCAGGGCCGCCACCGGCGAGACGATCTGGCGTCGAGACATGAACGGCGGCATACACGTCACTCCATCACTGGCTGGCAATCGGATGTATGTGTCACTCGACAACGGCGGTATTGTGGCGTTGGCGCTCATGAGCGGTGACCCGCTCTGGGAGCAACGTCTGAATGGAGCGCCGGCCGAGATTCTCCCGCTCGACGACCTGTTCGTCGGCGCGGCCGACAACCACTTCTATTGCCTGTCGGAGCTCGATGGCACGATCAAGTGGCGCATGCGCACGGGAGGCGACGTTGTCGGTCTGCCAGCCGTGGACGAGAAGCGTGTGTATTTCACCTCACTCGACAACATGCTCCGGGCACTGAACCGGACGAACGGCGTGCAGCAGTGGCGCCAAACGCTGACGGCCCGGCCCACTGCAGGACCGAGCCAGGTCGGCGACCTGCTGGTGCTGGGTGGCCTGAGCCAGGACCTCCGCTTCTTCGATCCGGTCGACGGCGTCTCCTATGGAAACATCTCGGCGCCATCCGAATTGGCTTTTCCGCCAACGAGCATCTCGACGCCAGCAGACGGGCCGCTCTTGATCACGGTCACCGGCGATGGTCGGCTCCGTGCGCTGCGTCGCGCCACCGCACCGGAGCAACTCGACCTCGCGGCGCTGACCCTCCCGACTGCGATGACGGATACCGACATAGACGATGCCAACCCGGTCGGCGGTGGCACAACGGACACGACGACGGCGACCCCGGCTGTTCCGGCGGCGGTCGACACCCAGACCGGCGCATTGCCCACCGAGCGACAGACGGTCGGAGGCGAGTATGCGATTCAGGTGGCGGCACTCAGTAATGGCGCGACCGCGTCCGCCCTGCTCGGGCGCCTGGTCGAGCAGGGGTACGCCGCCTATGTGGTCGAGCCGCGGCCCGGTGAGGAGCCGGCTCTCTATCGCGTCCGGATCGGAGACTTTCCTAATCGGCCCGCGGCCGAAGCGATAGGTCGTCAGGTCGAGGATGACCAGGACGTCGAGTGGTTCGTCGTGTCGCTGCCCTGACACATTTCAGAATTCATTCCAGTTCCCGCGAATCC
>JASLOY010000427.1 GCA_030745255.1 Vicinamibacterales bacterium | reverse complement strand
GTG
Source organism: Vicinamibacterales bacterium (assembly GCA_030745255.1). Classification (GTDB taxonomy): domain Bacteria; phylum Acidobacteriota; class Vicinamibacteria; order Vicinamibacterales; family UBA8438; genus NP936. The sequence goes on along the minus strand of JASLOY010000427.1, from coordinate 3,812 downwards.
GTGTTGCTGTCGGGTGGGGCCTCGGCGCTGCTCGCGGTGCCGCTCGAGGGAGTCACGCTCGAGGAGAAGATCGACGCAACCCGGATGCTGCTTGCTGCCGGTGTGCCGATTCATGAGCTCAACTGCGTGCGGAAGCATCTCTCGGCGATCAAGGGCGGCCGGCTGGCGTTGGCGGCAAGCGGGCGCGTCTTGACGTTGGCAATCTCCGACGTCGTGGGGCCCGTGGAGGACGACCCGTCGGTGATCGGATCCGGCCCGACGGTGGCCGACGAGACCACATTCGCCGAAGCTACGGCGATCGTCGGTCGGTCCGAGCTCCGCGACCGGATCCCTCCGCGCGTACTCGATCTCCTGGAACGCGGTCGCCAGGGCGGTCTGCCGGAGACGCTGAAGACCACCGGTGTGACGGAGCCTGGCAGAATGTATCGAGTGATCGGAAGCCGACGCCAGGCGATGGCGGGGGCGATCTCGGCGGCTCGAGACCTGGGCTTCATGGCGACGTCGCTCGAGAGCCCGGTGGTCGGGGAGGCACGCGTCGCCGGTGCCGACCATCCCGGTCGGGTCGCCGCCACGATGCGGCAGCAAACCCGGCCAACCTGCGTAGTGTCATCTGGAGAGACGACCGTCACGGTCACGGGCCGCGGGCGGGGTGGCCGGAACCAGGAGCTGGCTCTGGCGGCCGTGGATGAAATGAGCCGGCTCGGCGTCGCGGCGGTGCTCGCCAGTGTCGGCACCGACGGGATCGACGGTCCCACGGACGCTGCAGGCGCGCTCGTGGATTCGAGCACCGCGACGCGCGCTCACGCGCTCGTCCTGGCGCCGCCGTCCGTCTATCTGAGTGAGAACGACGCATATGCATACTTCGACCGGCTCGGCGATCTGATCCGGACGGGGCCGACGGGCACCAATGTCGGCGATCTCCAGGTGGTGCTGACCGCTGGGGCGAGAGAGGTGTGACGCGATGAAGATTGCTGACCGTGCTGCGGCTGCGTTGAGCGCCGGCGAGGTCGTCGAGCGCATGCGGGAGCACGTCGGTCATCCGGCCACGATTCGAGAGCTGATGCGGGTTCTGGCGATCCCCAACGAGGAACGGCATCGGTTTCGGCGTCGGATCAAACAGTTGGTGGAAGCGGGCGAGCTGATTCGAATTCGGGGGAATCGTTACGGGCTGGCCGACCGGATGCGGCTGGTGGTGGGCCGGTTGCAAGTCAATCCGCGCGGATTCGGTTTCGTGACGCCGGAGCACGCCGCAGCGGGCGCGGGCGACGACATCTTCGTGGCCGGCGTGAACCTGCATCAGGCGATGCACGGCGATCGGGTTGCGATTCGCCTTGAACGTGTCGCCGGTCGGCCCGAGGGGAGGATTGTCAGGGTCATCGAGCGTGCCAACCAGGAGCTCGTCGGGCGTTACGACGTGGACGCGAGCGGCGTCGGGTTCGTGGTGCCATTCGACGAGCGGGTGGTCATGGACGTCCAGATTCCGGCCCGGGCGACCGGTGGTGCCCGCTCCGGTCAGATGGTGGTGGTCGAGATCGGTCGCTGGCCCACAGCGACGCGCAACCCGATCGGTCGCATTGTCGAGGTCATCGGCGCGCTGGGCGACCCGGGGGTCGACACGACGCTCATCATCCGGAAACACCGGATCCCGGAGGCACACGAGCCCGCCGTGGTGGCGGAGGCCGAGCGGTTGGGCGATGCGGTCAAGCGGCGGGACATCCGCGGCAGAACCGACTTTCGACCGGCGTTGACCGTGACTATCGATGGCGAGACGGCGCGAGACTTCGATGACGCCATCACGCTCGAGGTGCTGCCCAACGGGAATCACTGGCTCGGGGTGCACATCGCCGACGTAGCGCACTACGTCAAGGAGGGCAGCGCACTCGACGAGGCGGCGTACACGCGCGGGACGTCGGTGTATTTTCCCGAACGTGCGATCCACATGTTCCCGGCGCCGCTTGCGACCGGGCTGTGTAGCTTGAAACCCGGCGTCGACCGGCTGGTCCAGTCCTGCCTGATGGAGGTGGACCGCCATGGCGCGGTGGTGCGGTACGAGCTGCACGACGGCGTGATCTGCTCGGACGCGCGCATGACCTACACAGAGGTCGATGCCGTCTTGACCCGACGCGATCCGGACACACGACGCCACTACGCCGAGCTGGTGCCGCTGTTCGGCCTTATGGGCACGGTCTACCGGCGTCTCAATGCCCGTCGCGTTCGGCGCGGATCGATCGACTTCGACCTCAAAGCCACGCAGCTGGTGCTCGACGAGGCGGGAATGGTCGAAGACATCGTGGCGGCAGACCGCAACGTAGCGCATCACATCATTGAGGAATTCATGTTGGTGGCGAACGAGACGGTTGCCCGTCATCTTCGAGACAGCGAGTTGCCGGCGCTTTTTCGCATCCACGAGGCCCCGGATCCGGCCAAGGTCTCGGATTTTGATGCCTTCACGACCACGCTTGGATACGGACTGGGGGCGCCTGCCGATCGCGTGCGTCCACGGCACTTCCAGCAGCTCCTGAAGCGTCTGCATGGACAGCCCGAGGAGCGTCCGGTGGCTCTGCTCATGCTCCGTACGATGCAGAAGGCGCAATACGATGCGGTCAACGTCGGTCACTTCGGTCTGGCGTCGGAGACCTACACGCACTTTACGTCGCCGATTCGCCGATACCCGGATCTCGTCGTGCACCGGCTGTTACGCGAGTCTCGGGAAGACGGCCCGTCGGATGAGCGCGTGGAGGAATTGACTGACGAGTTGCCGGACATCGGGCAGCATACGTCGGCAATGGAGCGCAGGGCAGAGGAGGCCGAGCGGGAGATCGTGCAGTGGAAGAAGGTCCGGTTCATGACGGACAAGGTCGGCGATGAGTTCACCGGCTACGTGACCGGGGTGACCGGTTTCGGGCTGTTCGTGGAGCTGATCGAGCACTTCGTCGAAGGCCTGGTTCACATCTCGAGCATGGCGGACGACTACTATCGTTTTCTGGACAGCGACCACGCATTGTTCGGGGAGAACACGGGCAAAACCTACCGACTGGGTGACACGGTGAACGTGCAGGTCGTTCGCGTGGATACCGAGCGTCGTCAGATCGATCTGGGCATTGTCGATATCCTCGACGCCGTGCGGAAATCGGAGCGGAATCGCGGGCCGCAGCGGAGCCGTGTCACGCGGCGCGCGCGTGCCCCTCGTGGTGGCAGCCGTGGCGGTCGAGGTGGTCGGACACGCCGGTAGATCGGAGGACAGCGTGACACGGTATGTCGTTGTCGGCACGGCCGGGCATATCGACCACGGCAAGAGTGCGCTCGTCGAAGCGCTGACCGGTACCGATCCGGATCGATTGAAGGAAGAGAAGTCACGGGGGATCACCATCGATCTCGGGTTTGCGCATCTGGCCGAGGGAGACACGCAGCTCGCGTTTGTTGATGTGCCTGGGCACGAGCGATTCGTCAAGAACATGCTTGCCGGCGCAAGCGGCATCGATGGTGTCCTGCTCGTCGTCGCCGCCGACACCGTGGAACTGGTTCGGCTCGAGACTGCAGAGCTCGTGGCCGGGTCGTTTCTCGAGACGGCGGCGGTCGTGCCGGTTTCCGCTCGGACGGGCAAAGGGGTGGCTGACGTTCGGCGCGCGCTAGTCGACATGGCGAGTCGGACGGCCGGCCGTACACCGCGTGGGGCGGTTCGATTACCGATCGACCGTGCGTTCTCCGTCAAAGGGTTCGGTACCGTCGTGACGGGGACATTGGTGTCAGGCCGGCTCGCCGTGGATGATGCGCTGACCGTGCTGCCCTCCGGTCGCGACATCAAAGTGCGT
>JASLOY010000426.1 GCA_030745255.1 Vicinamibacterales bacterium | reverse complement strand
GTCGTTTCAGGGGTATCGGCTGCTGCAGGAGTACTTCTCGTTCCCGCAGCGGTATCGGTTCTTCGATCTGACCGGGCTCGCACCGGCGGTGAGGCAGGCTCAAGACGAGCTCGAGATCGTCATCTTGCTCGGGCGCGGCGACGCGACGCTCGAGAGTGATATCGATCGGGCGAATTTCGCACTGTTCTGTACGCCCGCCATTAATCTGTTTCCGAAGCGGGCGGACCGCATCAATATCAGCGACGGCGCCTACGAATACCACCTGGTGCCCGATCGCACCCGGCCAATGGACTTCGAGATCTACGACATCACCAGTGTCGCCGGACACGGCATCGGGACCGACAGCGAACAGGAGTTCTTGCCGTTCTACTCGACCTACAGCACGGACGAGCAGCACGAGCAGGGTGCCTACTTCACGGTTCGCCGCGAACCGCGCCTGACCTCATCGACCGAGAAGCGCCGCGGCTCGCGCTCGAGCTACGTCGGCAGCGAAGTCTTCCTGTCGCTTGTCGACCCGGACCACGCCCCGTTCAGCAGCGACCTGCGGCAGCTCTCCGTTCGGACCGTCTGCACCAATCGCGACCTCGTGCTGCAGATGCCAATGGGGCTCGGCAAGAGCGACTTTTCTTTGAACATCGCGGCCCCGGTGACGAGTATCCGGGTGATCAGCGGACCGAGCCGCCCCTACGCGCCGCTGGCGGATGGCGCGGCCTGCTGGCGAGCCATCAGCCACCTGTCGCTCAACTATCTCTCGCTGGTGGACTCGACGGAGGCAGAGGGCGCGAGCGCCCTGCGTGAACTGCTGCGGCTGTATGCAGTGGGCGTAGACGCCAGCGCCAAGCAGCAGATCGACGGTATCAGGTCGGTGAAGGTGGAGCGCGTCGTGCGCAAGCTGCGTGGGCCGGGGCCTCTGGTCTTCGGCCGCGGGATCGAGATCAGCGTGACGGTCGAGGATCTGGCCTTCCCGGGGGGCACCGCCTACTTGCTCGGATCCGTACTCGATCGCTACTTCGCGCGACACGTGTCAATCAACTCGTTCACAGAAACGGTTTTGCGGTCCGAAGGTCGGGGCGAGATCAGTCGATGGGTGCCAGAACAGGGCAAGAGACCGACGCTGTAGCGTTTCTCGCGGCTCTGGCGGCGGCGCCGCACCGCTTTGACTTCTACCAGACGCTGCGCCGGCTGGAATGCCTGTACAGCGAGAAGCCACGCTGGGGCTGTGCGCGACGTCCCATCGATGAGCCCGTCCGGCTGGGTCAGGACCCGGATCTCTCGTTCGCACCCGCTCCTCTATCATCGTTCGACACATCGGCGGGCCGGGTCCCGCGCCTTGGGGTGCGGCTGTTCGGCCTGCTTGGCCCCAATGGGCCCCTGCCACTCCACATCACGGAGTACGCCCGCGGACGTCTGCGCCGAGCGGGTCAAGCCAGCGATTCCACGCTCGTCAATTTCCTCGATCTTTTTCAACATCGGTTCGTGGCGTTCTTCTATCGTGCGTGGGCCCAGGCCCAGCCGCACGTCAATCGAGATCGCCCCGACTCGGATCGCTTCGCGGCGTATGTCGGAGCGTTCCTGGGCGCGGCACCGGCGTCGCTGCGCAACCGCGATGCGGTGCCGGACGAGGGCAAGTTCTTCCACGCCGGTGTCCTGATTCGCCACGTGCGAAACGCGGAGGGCCTGGCCACCATACTCCAGCAGTTCTTCCGTGTGCCGGCGCAGATCGAGGAGTTCGTGGGCCACTGGCTGGGCTTGAGCGTTGGCGAGCGGACCCGTCTCGGGCGTGAAGGCGCCACGCTCGGATTGGGTGCGGTGCTCGGGAGCCGGGTCTGGGACCGTCAGCACAAGTTCCGCATACGACTGGGCCCCCTGTCGTTCGAGCAGTACGAGCGCTTCCTGCCGGCTCCGGCGACGCTGGAGAGCGGCGACGTCGGATTCATGTCGACGCAGCGCCGGAAAAGCGACGGGCGGGCGCTGCGGAAGCTCGTAGACTGGGTGAGGCTCTATCTCAGCTTCGAGCTCGATTGGGATGTCCGGTTGCTGCTGGAGGCCGCCGAGGTGCCGCCGCTCAGGCTGGGTGCCGGCCCGCGGTTGGGGTGGACGTCGTGGCTTGGCCAACGTCGAGAGGATAATTATGCCAGTGAACTCTGTTTGGACGCCGAGGCGTTCGTCGATCGGGTTGGGGTGCCCGCCGCATGAGTGACATCAGCCGTACCGCGCTGTTCGGCAAGCTCGACAGCCTCGCCTACAAGGCGGTCGAGGGTGCCACGGTCTTCTGCAAGCTACGCGGGAATCCGTACGTCGAGCTGGTCCACTGGATTCAGCAGATTCTGCAGACACCCGACTCGGATGTGCATCGGATCGTCAAGCACTTCGAGATCGATCCGTCACGGATGGCAAAGGACATCACCGAAGCCCTCGACCGCCTGCCGCGGGGCGCAACCTCGATCTCCGACCTCTCGGCGCACCTCGAGAGCGCGGTGGAGCGCGGTTGGGTGTACGCGAGCCTGATGTACGGATATCCTCATGTCCGCACTGGTCATCTGATCATCGGGATCCTGAAGACCTCGTCACTGCGCAACACTTTGAACGGCATCTCGCGCCAGTTCGAGAACGTGAAGGTCGACACGCTGACCGAAGACTTCGCGAAGATCGTCGGCGGGTCGCCGGAAGACGAGCTCACGGCCGCCGACGGTTCAGTCGCGCCGGGCGAAGCGAGCGGAGCGATGGCGCCCGCGCAGATGGGCAAACAGGAGGCGCTGCAGCGGTTTGCCACGGATCTGACGGAGCGGGCGCGCAGTGGCGATATCGACCCGGTCAGCGCTCGTGACGAGGAGATTCGGCAGATCGTCGACATCCTGATGCGCCGCCGACAGAACAACCCGATCTTGACCGGCGAAGCGGGTGTCGGAAAGACCGCGGTCGTGGAGGGTTTTGCGCTGCGTCTGGCCGGGGGCGACGTGCCGCCGCCGCTGAAGGACGTGTCGCTGCACGCGCTCGACATCGGGTTGCTGCAGGCCGGGGCAAGCATGAAGGGAGAGTTCGAGAGCCGGTTGCGGCAGGTCATCGATGAGGTCCAAGCCTCGCCGAAGCCGATCATCCTGTTCATCGACGAGGCACACACCCTGATCGGAGCAGGGGGGTCGGCGGGCACCGGCGATGCCGCGAACCTGCTCAAGCCGGCCTTGGCGCGCGGCACGCTGCGCACGATTGCCGCCACGACCTGGGCCGAGTACAAGAAGTACATCGAAAAGGACCCGGCGCTGACACGTCGGTTCCAGGTCGTCCAGGTGGCCGAGCCCACCGAAGACCAGGCGATACTGATGGTCCGCGGTGTGGCCTCGGTCCTTGAGGAGCACCATCGAGTGCAGGTGCTCGACCAAGCGCTCGAGGCGGCGGTGCGGGTGTCGCACCGCTACATCCCCGCGCGCCAGTTGCCCGACAAGGCGGTGAGCCTGCTCGACACCGCGTGTGCACGCGTGGCCATCAGCCAGAGTGCCGAACCGGCGCGGCTCGAAGATTGCCGTCGGACGATGGAGGCCTTGCAGACCGAACTGGACATCATCGGGCGCGAAGAGACGGTGGGCATCAACGTCGCGGACCGCCGGGCGGCGGCCGAGGAGCAGCTTGCCGCCAGCGAGCAGCTGCGTGGGGAGCTGGAGAGCCGATGGGAGTCGGAGCGCGGCCTGGTCGACAGGCTGCTCGCGATCCGGGCGCAGTTGCGGAAGGGCGCCGAGCGCGTGGAAGGTACCGGCAGTCAGCTCGAGGAATCTGCGCAGGACCTGCAGGACTCGGCCGAGCGGCCACCGACTGACGCGCTGGAGCCTGA
>JASLOY010000425.1:319-3831 GCA_030745255.1 Vicinamibacterales bacterium | reverse complement strand
CAGATCTTCGCGGTTCAGTCTCTGTACGCCCAAGGTGTCGATGAGCGCAGACGCCGGGTCGTCCAGCGCGAAGACGGCGGCGCTCGGCACCAGATACAGGAACCGCTGACCGGCCGCGCCGAACTCATGAAACTCGCCCAGGCCAAGCAAGCTCATGGCCGCTCCACCGCCGTCGGATCCCAACGCAAATACAGTGGCACGGTCACGAGCAGATGCGCACGCGCGCGCAAGGTGTCGTTGGCGCCGTCCGGTGTGGCCGGATACGTGGCGACCACCCAGACGTCACCGACGTTGTTGCGATTGCCGCTGCGTTCGACATTCGGTCCGTCGACCGCCGGCGTGAACCGGCCCTGGGCGTCGAGCGCGCCGACATGCTGAAGGTCGTCGTCGCCGAACGTGGCGGCGTACTCCTCGAGGCTCCAGCTGACATCGACGATGCCGAGGTCGAGGTCGTCATCGGTTTCCGACTCGCCATCTGGGCCGTCGTGGAATGCCCGGGCTTCGAATTGCTGATACTGCTTCGGGAACCGGATGCCGCCGACGCGCGCCATGCCCGCCTCGGGTGTCACCGCGATCCGGTGCACCTCGTCGTAGACGGTCACGGCGCCGGCGAGCGCCGCCTGCTCGAGAAACAGATCGCGCCTCCCGACCGCCGCGTCAGCATCGACCCGTACCTCGACGTCCACGCGGTCGGCGGCCGTTGCGACCACGCGTAGAACCGAGATGCCAGGTCCGAGGTCCACATTCGGGGCGCCGGCCGAGGCCGCCAGATTCGCGCCGCGGATCTGCAATGTCGCCGTCTGACCAGCCGCGAGTGACGCCGGCTGGACCCCGGTGACCACCGGGGAGGCGGTGACGCGCTCGAGGGTCACGTCGAGGCCCACCTCGTCATACGCGCCGGTGAACCAGCGTCCGCTCATCGTCTGCCAGTCGCGCTCGACCATCATCACTTCACGCAACCCGTCAGTGTCGTCGGGTCCCTCGAGCGAACGACCGCGCCACTGGAAGCCGGTGTAGACGATGGCTCGACCCTGGCGCTCCACCTGGCGGCCATCTCGCGCATAGACATAGCTGGTCTCGGTCGTGAACTGGTCGTCGGTGCCCGGCACCGCCGCGATCGTCATTTGGCCGTAGACCGGTCCTATGCCGTGCGCATGACCACGCACCACCCACACACCCGCGATGCGCGCCGGTCGTCTGGTGGCCGACCATGCCGCCCACTCGGGGGTGTGAAGCGGAAACCGATCTGAGAGATGCGCGATGGCCTGGTCGACCGGCTGCGGCTCATCGCCCGGTGGACCGGACCGCCGGAACGCCTGAAAATCGGCGAACGGGTAATAGCCCCGATGCATCGCCATCAGGAGCGTCCATTCCTCTTCGGTGCGTCGCTGGCTGATGACGCGACCCATCGAATGGCACTGGGTGCAGATTTGCTGAATCTCGGCGTCGTCGTAGGGCTGGTCGTCGGCGCGGCGTTCTGCCTCGTATGCTGCTGGGCGCGCCTCTTCCGGCGCCAGACCGAGGGTGTTGGCCAGATAGCGGACCACCTCACGCGCCGTGTCCGCGTCGATGTCCACACCGTTCAGCGTGACCATCCGGCGAATCGTCTGCTGCCAGCCTTCCGGGGTCGTGCGACGGAACGAAATGCGAGAGAGCCGGCCCGCCTCGTCAGGGCGGTGGCATGAGCCACAGGTTTGGCGCACCGTGTCGCTTGCAATCGGTATCCCAGTCGCGTCGTCGGCCGCGGGCGGCTGGGCAGCGACGAAGGACGGGACGGCTGCCGTGAGGAGCAGTGCGAACATCGAAGTGAGAGACGGCGTGAACCGAGTCACGCGGAACTGGGGCATCGGATCGTTTCCGTGTCCGCCTCTTGTAACACATGCCCTCGGGAGTCGCAATTGTGCTGTCGATCAGCTAAGTAGGGTCGTTTCGCAGCGCGCCCTTGGCGAGTAACACCGATAGGGCCCCGAGAAAGTCAGGAAGGCTCACCGCGGCACACCGCTGCGTGTAGGCCTCGAACAGATCGGGCACCTGGCGGTGGTCTGGCGCCAGTTCCACCAACCGCACGAGGTCGACGTTGCGGAGGTAGCGGATGCCCTGTTTGACGTCCGGCCAGCTTGGCAATATGAGGCGATCTTGCAGCACCACCTCGCGCGTTGTCAGGGCCGGTCGTGCTGCGATGCGAAGACGGTCGCCGCGACGCAGCCGGATTTCGTCGCCCCGTCGGAGCGTGTCGAATGCGGCCAGTACGGCCGGGTCCTGGCGCAGCGCGTCGATGTCGACCGTGGGTTTCGCATCCGGCGCGTCGGTCAGCTCAGCACTGGTGGAGCGACCGGTCCAAAACGGGTGGAGGTGCTGGGCGGCAGCCTCGGCGAAAAATCGGGCCGCCTGGTTGGACAAAGCGGTGTGGATCTCCAGCTCGCGCTGGTTGAACAGGTCGAGCGCCATGGCGGCGAGCGATGCGTTGGTCAGCGACGTGTGCGCCACGACGGCCGCCAGCCAGGCGGAGGCCAGCGCCTTCTTCACGCCGTAGGACGACAGCGGATTGATGCACGACGCGGCATCGCCGACCAGCAGCATGCCGGGGCCGCCGCACGTTCGCGCATGGTAGAGAGAGGCGTCGCATCCCCATGGTGTGGTCTCACGTGTCGCGCCGTCGAGCACCCGCCGAAAGGCGACGGTCTTGGCTAGCTCGGCCTCGTAGCAGGCGGTGAGGACGCCTCCGCGTTCGAGATCGGTAACACGTGGATCGACCATCACCGTGACATAGCGACGTGACGGGGTGACCGGAACAGACCACACCCATCCATCACCGTAGGTTTCGACCAGCGTGTGGGTGTCGTCGTCGAGGTCCCATCCGTCATGCCGTGTCCACACCGCTGTCAACGCAAGCGTGGCGCACCCGACGTCGTGCACACGGTAGCCGCGGCGCGCGATGACGCCGGCGCGGCCTGAGCAGTCAAGAACGAACCGCCCTTCGACGACATGGGTGCCCGTGTCGGCGGTTGCGTAGGTGACGGTTGCCCCGGCCGGTCCGGGTCGGACGTCGGCCGGCGCGAGCTGCGCGTCGTGCACGTGGGCATCGGTCACCACCCGCGCTCCAGCCTCGGCGGCGAGTCGGAGCAGCACCGCGTCGAATTCGCACCGCACGACCTGCAGACCCGTGCTGCCGTCCGCAAAGCTGGCGGAGCGCGTGGTCTGGTCACCCCACCAGACCGTGTTGCCGCTGCCCGCCAGGAAGCCCGCCGCGTCTATCGCCTCGGTGGCGCCCAGCAGGTCGAACAGCTTGCGGCAGCTGGGTGGGAGCGACTCGCCGAGCGAGCGCGATCGGTCGACCGTCTTGGTCAACAGCTGGACCGAGTGCCCCCAGGCGGCCAGAAGCCTGGCGGCGGCGGCACCGGCGGGTCCGCCCCCGATGATCACCGCGTCGACCGTGTGTGCCGCCACCGTTGCATTGTGCCCGAGTCACGGGTCACGAGCCAGAGGCTGTTAGAATAGGGCCATGCGGCATA
>JASLOY010000425.1:0-309 GCA_030745255.1 Vicinamibacterales bacterium | reverse complement strand
CTTTGACGGCGGCGATGGCGCTCGGGTTGTGGCTCGCATTGGCCGGGCAGGCAACTGCACAGGCAGCGGCCGTTCAGCCTGTCACGCGGATGTATTCCGACGCGCAGGGTGAGACCCACATCGAGACAGTCATGATGGACGTCGGGCGGTCGAACGGTTTCTCCGCAACCGGCACCGACTACTTCTGGCGGTTCGCCAGCGACATGGACCTCGATTGGCATCCTGCGCCACGACGGCAGTTCATCATCACGTTGAGCGGTCCTGGTTACGAGATTGAAACCTCCGATGGGGCCGTGGCTCAGTTGCCGC
>JASLOY010000424.1 GCA_030745255.1 Vicinamibacterales bacterium | reverse complement strand
GCGACGAGCCGGGGTGTGGGGCGGAGCCCCACGTAAGTAATGACGACTGCAACTACAAACGGACCGAGGAGGCGGCGTCGGCGTAAGAGCGAAGAAGTCAGAAGTCAGGAGTCAGCATGAAGCAGGATGGCTGACGCCGGCATCAAGTCAGGGCGCTTCATCGGATCAGTGAATCCTGACCGGATTGAAGATGGCGGAGCCCACAAATGATCTTCTGACTTCTACCTTCTGACTCCTGACTTCTCTGACGGTCGAGAGCATAGAGCGACCTCGCATGGTCCACATCATCGGTGGTGGGCTCGCCGGGAGCGAGGCGGCCTGGCAGGTGGCCTCGCGCGGTGTACCGGTGACCATCCACGAGATGCGACCGGTGCGGCCGACTCCGGTCCACCACACCGACCGCCTCGCCGAGCTGGTCTGCAGTAATTCCTTTCGGGCCGACAAAATCGAGAACGCCGTCGGGTTGCTGAAAGCGGAGATGCGATGCTTGGGATCGCTCGTGATCCGCGTGGCCGATGAGACGCGAGTGCCCGCGGGTGCCGCCCTCGCCGTCGACCGAGTCCGTTTCGCCTCTGGGATCACCGCCGCACTCGAGGCGGCGCCGCTGGTCACCATCCGCCGCGAAGAAATCTGCGACCTGTCGCTGTCTGGTGACGTCCAGGAACCACTGATCGTGGCCACCGGTCCGCTGACCTCGCCGGAGCTGTCGCAGGCGGTCGCTGACTTCGTGGGTCGGGAGCATCTGTATTTCTACGATGCCATCAGTCCGATCGTGCTGGCCGAGACGATCGACCGAGAGAAGGTATTCAGGGCATCTCGGTGGGGACGGCATACGCCGGCTCGAGCCGAGAGCGGCCTAGGGAAGCTCCCGGCCTCGATGTGCGACGCCGGCGCAGCGGGTGACGGCGACTATCTGAACTGTCCGATGACAGCGGATGAGTATGGTCGGTTCTACCACACGCTGCTCGCGGCCCAGCGCGCGACGCTGCACGAGATTGACCGGGGGCGGTTTTTCGAGGGGTGTCTGCCGATCGAGGTCATGGCGCAGCGCGGCGAGGACACACTGCGGTTCGGGCCGATGAAGCCAGTGGGACTCACCGATCCCCGGACCGGCCGAAGGCCCTACGCGGTGGTGCAGCTCAGGCAGGACACGCTGGCCGGGGACCACTACAGCATCGTGGGGTTCCAGACGCAGCTGACGTGGGACGAGCAGGCAAGGGTCTTTGGGACGATTCCCGGTCTGGAGCGGGCCGAGTTCGTCCGATTTGGCATGATTCACCGCAACACGTACATCAATGGGCCGACCGCGCTGAAGCCGACTTGGCAAGCGCGTCGTCGGCCAGCGCTGTTCTTCGCAGGCCAGATCTCCGGCGTTGAGGGGTATGTCGAGTCGGCGGCAAGTGGGCTGATCGCCGGGATCAATGCGGCGTCGCTGGCGCGGGACGGTGTGCCGCAGGCCCCACCTCGTACCACCGCGATAGGGGCACTGGGGCACTACGTCTCCCACGCCGACCCGACCACCTATCAGCCGTCAAATATCGCCTTTGGTCTGATTCCGGCGATGGAGGACGCACCGCGGCGGAGGGTCGAACGGCGTCGGGTAATTGCCGCACGCGCGCTGACCGCCATTGAGGCATGGCAAACTGCGATCGCACTGGACGACGTCCATCATGAGGACGCATCTCCGCTCGTTTCTTGAGTATCTGCGGCTCAATCGCAATCTGTCGGCGCACACGGTGCGCGCCTACGAGAGCGATCTCACGCAGTATCTGAGCTTCCTGGAGCGGCATCTCGACCGTCCGGCGGAGCAGATCGCGCCAGGCGACGTCGACCATTATGCCGTGCGGGCGTTCATGGGCGAGTTATTCGACCGCGGGTTGACCCGGGCGTCGTCTGCCAGACGGCTGGCTGCGATCCGATCGTTCGGCCGGTACTTGCGGCGCGAGCAACTCATCGACCGAGAGCCGGCGGCCTTGGTGGCAACGCCAAAGCAGGAGCGGAAAGTGCCGGCGCGTCTCGACATGCGAGAAGTCGAGCGGTTGCTCGCCAGTCCCGACGCGAACACGGTACTTGGGCGCCGCGACCGAACGATTCTCGAGCTGTTCTATGCGTCCGGTCTTCGGTTGAGCGAGCTGGTTGGGCTCGATCTGGAGGACGTCAACCTCAGCGGCCGACTCGTGCGGGTGCTCGGCAAGGGCGGCAAGGAACGGATTGTGCCATTCAACCGTAGCGCAGGGGCTGCGCTGCGTGCCTATCTCGGAGATCGGGAGACGCTCGTCGCGCGTGCGCCCAGGCGAGCGGCGGCGCGTGGCCGGCCGCGAGCAGCTGCCGAGCCGCTGTTTGTCAACTATCGAGGCGGGCGGCTGTCGACGCGAAGTGTCCATCGCCTGGTGCGGCGATATGTCGCCGCGACGAGTGCGCGCTACGGCATCAGCCCACACGCGTTGCGGCACTCCTTTGCCACCCACCTCCTGGAGCGTGGGGCGGACCTGCGCGCCATTCAGGAGTTGTTGGGTCACGCGCGCCTGAGCACCACGCAGCGCTACACGCACGTGACCGCCGCACAGTTGATGGCGCTGTACAAGAAGACCCATCCGAGGGCGTAGAGGTTTCCTGGCGATGCGCCCGTAAGGGCCGGCGTCGCGGCATCGGCATACCGGGGTCACAGCCCGCCTGGCTGCTCCCTTCTCGCTCCTTGCCAGACGAACGCCTCGCCAGCAAACCGCTTGGCTCGTTCTTCAGCAACCTGCAAGGTTGCAGGCGCTCGGACGAGGCTAGGCTCGTCCCAAAGCCCAAAGCCTGCAGCTTGTAGCCAACAGCCCTACATGTTCATCGCCCCCTGGCGTCGCTGGCGCGGCAACTCGATGCGGAGCGTCTTGATCTTGTAGTTCATCACACGGGGGGTAATAGACAGCAGCTCGGCTGCGTCCTTCTGAACCCAGTTCGACATGATCAACGCTTCGACCACCGCCTGCCGTTCGATCTCCTCAAGCGCGATACCTGTTGGAGGAATCTTGACGACGCTCACCACATCGGACCCGCCCACACGCGGGGAGAGTTCCCCGAGCCTCAGATCGTCCGTGGAGACGACGTCACCCTCGGCCAGCAGGACGGCGCGCTCGATAGCGTTCTCCAGCTCACGAATGTTGCCGGGCCAGTTGTAGCGTTGTAACAGCTTTTCAGCGGCCGGGTCGAGCCCCGTCACCTTCTTCCGCAACTCGCCGGAAAACCGGTTCATGAACGTCTCGGCCAGTTGGGGGATGTCCTCCTTCCGGTCGCGCAGGGGCGGCATTTCGACCGCCATGACGTTGAGCCGGTAGAAGAGGTCTTCCCGGAACTCGCCCTCGGCCACCATCTCGCCCAGATTGCGGTTCGTTGCCGCTACCAGCCTGACATCCACGCCGATCGTCCGAGTGCCACCCAGACGCTCGAACTCCTGCTCTTGCAGCACCCGCAGGATCTTTGCCTGGGTGTTCGGGCTCATGTCGCCCACCTCGTCGAGGAACAGACTTCCGCCGTCGGCCTGCTCGAACCGACCGATCCGTTGTCGATCGGCGCCGGTGAATGCGCCTTTCTCGTGGCCGAACAGCTCTGACTCGAGCAGGTTCTCCTGGAGGGCGGCGCAGTTGACCCGCACGAAGTTTCGGTTCGCCCGGAGCGAATTGTGGTGCAATGCTCCGGCGATGAGCTCCTTGCCGGTGCCGGTTTCACCGAGCAGCAGACAGGTCGCCCGGCTCGACGCCACCTGTCCGATCATCGCGAGCACGTCGAGCATGGCCGGGCTCGTTCCGATGATGTTATCGAACCGGTACTTGCTGTGGAGGTTGTCCA
>JASLOY010000423.1 GCA_030745255.1 Vicinamibacterales bacterium | reverse complement strand
CCACCAACCTGTTCGGAACCACGCGCCGCGCCGCACTGGCGTTTGGCGAGCGGCCCGAGCGCTTGATCCGCCGGCTGGTCGAGTTGGTCGAGACGGCGTTGCCACCGACACCGGCGACGCTTTGGGGGGCCCGGGACATGGCCGCCGAGCTGCTCCGGGTAGGGCTCCGCCGCGGGCGTCACGCACCGGTAACCGACGTGGTGACCGACGAGGTGCGGCTCGACCGGCTGCCGGCCCTGACCACCTGGCCGGAGGACGCTGGGCCGTTCATCACCCTACCCCTCGTTTACACCGAGCATCCCGACCGAGCCGGCCACAACCTTGGGATGTATCGCCTCCAGATTCACGATGCGTGCACTACCGGCATGCACTGGCAAATCGGCAAGGGAGGGGGCTTCCACTACCACGCGGCCGAGGCCACCGGTGCCGCCTTGCCGGCAACCGTGTTCCTGGGCGGACCACCGGCGTTGATCTTGTCGGCCGTGGCGCCGTTACCGGAGAATGTGCCGGAGCTCGTGCTCGCGTCACTCATCGCCGGGGAGCGGTTGCGGCTCGTCGAGGGTGTCGGGCCACATCCACTCGTGGCCGGCGCCGAGTTCGCGCTCATTGGTTCGGTTCCGCCAGGGGACCGGCGACCGGAAGGGCCGTTCGGCGACCATTACGGCTACTACTCGCTGTGTCATGACTACCCGGTGTTCCAGGTCAGCCGGATGGCGCGCCGTCATGACGCGATCTACCCGGCGACCGTCGTCGGCAAGCCGCGCCAGGAAGACTTCTTCATCGGTGATCTTCTTCAGGAGCTGCTGTCGCCGCTCTTCCCGCTGGTGATGCCGGCTGTCGAGCGGCTCTGGTCCTATGGCGAGACCGGCTATCACTCGCTCTCGGCCGCCGTGGTCAAGCAGCGGTACCCGCGCGAGGCGATGGCCAGCGCGTTCCGAATATTGGGCGAGGGTCAGCTCTCGCTGACGAAGTTTCTGCTCGTGACCGACCAACCGGTTGAGCTGAAGGATTTCCCGGCGACGCTCGAGCACCTCCTCGCACGAACGAATCCCGAGACCGATCTGTACGTGTTCTCCAACTTGGCGATGGATACGCTCGACTACACCGGCCCGGAGGTAAACCGGGGCTCGAAAGGGGTGTGGCTGGGGCTCGGCGACTCGGTCCGGGACCTGCCGGGCGAGTTCATCGCCGCTGAGCTTCCCCGGGGGGTCCACGAGGTCCGGGTCTTCTGCCGTGGCTGCCTCGTGGTTGGAGGACCGTCGTCCGGTGCTGATCCGGACGCGGCGGCGCGGGTCGCCGCTCACCCGGCCTTTGCCGGCTGGCCGCTGGTGGTCATGACCGACGAGCCGGCCCGCGCCGCCAGAAGCGCCACGAACTTCCTGTGGACCACCTTTACGCGGTTCGAACCTGCCGCCGACATCCATGCGGCGGCGACCCGCGTTGTCCGTAACCACCTCGTCTATACGCCGCCGATCGTGATCGACGCGCGTCTGTCGCCGTCGTTTCCGTCTGAGCTCACCTGCCGCCCCGATATCGCCGCGAAGGTCTCCGACCGATGGCACGAGTATTTTCCAGACGGCGGCGTCGAGATGGGAGACGCCGAGCGCGGTCACCTGGATTGAGTGGGGCGGTGGGCCCGGTCCGGTCGGACATGCTGGACAAGCAGGATGCCAGCGGCTACCGTCACGTCTCGACGTCGTGCCCGTGAGGGGAGGTGTACCGTGTCGAGTCATCGCGCGATAGGCAGAGGGCTGGTGGTGGTCATGGCGGCTGTCGTCGTGGCGGTTCCACCGCTTGCCGCGCAGCAGGAAATCGAGCGTGAGAATCTCATCGAGATCCGCGAAGTCAACGTAGTCGTGGAGGAGTTGGCCGATGACGCCGAGTCGGACGGTCTGACCCGCCGCGCCCTGGTGACCGCGATTGAGGGACAGCTGGAGGCGCGTGGCGTGCCGCTCGGAAACTCGCCGCTGGCTGCGGACCTTTACATAAACGTCGCGACCCATCTCGGGTCAACAGGGCTCTACGCCTATTACGCCCGGGTCTCCGTGCAGCAGCTGGCGACGATCGAGGGCAACCAGCTACGGGCCCGCGTCGACACGTGGGACATGGCGAGCCTCGGCGCGGTCGGCCAGGCGAACTTGCCACAGGTCGAACAGGTGGTGGTCCAGCTGGTCGACCTGTTCTGCGACGACTACTTCGAGGTCAACGACCCGCCGCGGCGCTGAGGCGTGCAGCCGTGAGGCGCTCTCGCGTGTGATGATGGCAGAAGTTTCTGCGGCGTGGTCGCCGGTCGCAGATTTCTCCCCCATTGAACTCCCGGATCCGTATGATCGTCAGTACTGCCGATAACTCGGCAGCATGCCGGTGTTCCTTGATTCGGCCAGGAGACATCATGAGAATGATTGGATTGCGATCCGTGTGGGCGTTGGTCGGTCTGGTGGTGGCCGCGGCTCCGGCACGGGCACAAGTCGGTTCAGTAACGTACACAGAACATGTGGCCCCTATTTTCTATGAGAGCTGCACGACCTGTCATCGGCCCGGTCAGGTGGGGCCGATGTCGCTCTTGACCTACGAAGACGCCAGACCGTGGGCGCGTGCCATCAAGCAGAAGGTTGCCGACCGCGACATGCCGCCCTGGGATGCGGATCCGCAAGTCGGCACCTGGGCCAACGATAGGAGCCTGACCGACGACGAGATCGCGACCATCGTCGCCTGGGCCGACGCGGGTGCACCGCGTGGTGACATGGCCGCGATGCCGCCGAAGCCGGCCTACGCCGACAGCCAGTGGACCATCGGCGAGCCGGACGCCGTCTTCAGCATTCCGGCCTTCGAGGTGCCCGCCGACGGGATGGTCGAGTACACCTACTTCGAGGTGCCGACCAATCTCACCGAGGACAAGTGGGTGCAAGCGGTGCAGGTCATGCCGGACGCGATGGCCGCGGTGCATCACATCATCGTCTCGGCTCGCACCGAGCTGACCCCCGAAGAGGTGGAGGCCAGGCGGCGGGTAGACCCGGGCATCCGTCTGGATCGCGAAATCCTGCCTGGTGACGAGATCGAGTGGAATCCGGGCGTCGCGCAGCTCGAAGGGCGCCCGAAGGGCGACTCGCTGGGGGGTACGACCGTGGGCAACGACGGCGTGTCAATCTTCCAGCCGGGCACGGCGCGGCTACTGAAGGCAGGCACCACCCTGGTGTTCGAGATGCACTACACACCCACTGGCGAGCCGGTCGTCGACGAGTCGCGGATCGGGCTGGTGTTCACCGACGAGCCGCCCGACCAGGTGGTGTGGCCCGGCGCCATCGTGCACGGACAGTTCGTGATTCCGCCGGGCGAGTCCAACTACAAGGTCGAAGCCGACCTCACCTTTGTGAAAGACGTGAAGCTGCTGAACCTGCTGCCGCACTCGCACCTGCGCGGTGTGCGCTGGGACTACGAGGCGGTGTATCCGGACGGGAGACGCGAGACGATCCTGTCGGTGCCGGAGTACGACTTCAACTGGCAGATCGACTACATCTTTGACGAGCCGCTTTCGTTGCCAAAGGGTTCGAAGATTCACGCCGTGTCTTACTACGACAACTCGGCGGCCAATCGGTACAACCCGGACCCGACCGTCGAGGTCCGGTGGGGTGAGCAGACCGACGAGGAGATGATGTTCACCGCCTTGTCCTATCTCATCGACGAGGAGGCCGAGAAACCGTCCACGCAGCAGCAGTAGCACGCGCCGGAGTCTCCGCCGATCCCGAGGGCCGCGCTGGTCATGATGCCAGCGCGGCCCTTTTTCTTATCTAGTGACCGCGTGCCCAACCGGGCAGGGAATATTCGTGACGCGTCGCC
>JASLOY010000422.1 GCA_030745255.1 Vicinamibacterales bacterium | reverse complement strand
AAGGCAGAAGGAAGCCGGAGGGCTACGCCGGCTTCCGATTCGGTCGCGAAACCGAGCAGCTGAAGCCCGTAGCCTGAAGCCGGTGAGCTGCCAGCGATGACGAGTGTGCGATCGAGACGGACCGGGAGCTGGGTGGCGAGCGCAATGCTCGTCTGTTTCGCGGCCGCTGGCCTGTCCGCACAGCTTGACCCCAGCCAGATGTCCGGGATTCCACGGCCCGACCCCAATCTACCGGACGGTGTCATCACGGTGCGTGTGCTCCGTGGCAGTTTCGCCAATAACGTCGTCGAGCACCCGGTCGAGCTGCGCGCCGGCGACATGGTGTCGACGGTGGACACCGACGCCGAGGGCAGGGCCACCTTCAGCAGTCCACGTGCCGGTTCGCAGGTGCAGGTCGCGACGTCCCTGGACGGCGAGCGTCTCGAGTCGGATCTGTTTCAGGCACCAGATCGTGGCGGCGTTGCGGTGATGCTGGTTGGCGTCGTACCCGGTGGCGACCCGTCGGCGGCCCCGGTTGCCAGACCGGGACGCGTGACATTCGGTCAGGACTCGCGAATTCTCATTGAGCTGGGAGAAGAGAATATTGAGGTGTACTACCTCCTGGATGTGCTCAATGTGGCCGACGCGCCGGTCGAGCCGGAGACGCCGTTCGAGTTCAGGTTGCCGTCGGGGGCGCAGGCTGGGACCGTGCTCCAGGGGTCGACTCCACGGACCATCATCGACGGGCCAGAGGTGTCGGTTTCGGGTGCGTTTGCGCCGGGGCTGACACCGGTTCGCGTTGCCTACATCCTGCCGTATTCGAGCGGCAGCCTGGTCCTGTCGCAGACCTTTTCGGCCGACTTCGACCAGCTGCTCGTGTTTGTCGAGAAGTGGGGTGCGATGGACGTGGCGTCTCGGCTGATTGATCGGCGCGGAGAAATGCCGGCGGACGCCAGCGGCGGTTCGCCGTTGCTGAGGGCGGAGGGTGCGCGGGTGGCGGCCGGGCTGCCGGTCGAGCTCGAGCTCAGCGGACTGCCACATCACAGCGGCTGGCCTCGGACCGTCGCCTTGTCGCTGTCCAGTCTCATCGTCGCCCTTGGCCTCTGGGGCGCGAGCGGAACCGGCGGCAGCGACACCGAGACGCAACGGATCGAGGTGCTGCAGGCCCGGCGCGAGAAGCTGTTTGCCGACCTGGTGAAGACTGAGCGGCAGCATCGTCAGGGCAAGATGGGGGCGACACGATACGGCACCCGACGCGCCGAGTTGTTCAGCCAGCTCGAGCGCGTGCTCCGCGATCTGGACGAAGGGCTGGCGCCGGGCACGATCGGCACGGGCGAGTCCACTCCGCGCGTGTCCACCGCTTAGTGTTCCGATTCAGAAGTCCGTTGCCCCTGCCCCGCCCGGGAGATAGGTGACTGATTTCTGACCCGGGACACTAGTTAACATTGGCTGTGGACGTCCGCATAGGCAGGGCCTCGAGGTCCGCCGGGCGACACCAGAAACCACGTGGCAGCATCTGAGACGTCCGATTTCGAGCAGGTGACCGTCTCCGACGTTTCCCGGTCCTACGGGCGGCGCCGGGCGCTGGCGCATGTCTCGTTGACCTGTTCGGCGGGTCAGATCATCGGGCTCCTCGGCCCCAACGGAGCCGGCAAGTCCACGCTACTTGGGCTGCTTTCGACGCTGACCGAGCCGTCTGGCGGTAAGGTGCGGTTCGGAGACCGGACGGCCCGCCAAGCCGGCGCCGCACTCCGGGCACAGGTTGGTTTTCTCTCCCACGACCTCCAGCTCTATCCGGAGCTGTCGGCTCGCGAGAACCTGGAGTTCTTTGCCGGGCTTTATGGGCTGGACAACCCGGCCGATCGGGTCCTGAAAGCATTGACCAGCGCCGGGCTGGGGGATCGGGCGGATGACGTCGTCGAGGGCTTCTCGCGTGGAATGCGTCAACGACTCGCGTTGGAGCGCACCCTGCTGCACTCGCCGCGTCTCGTGCTGTTCGACGAGCCGTTCACCGGGCTCGATGAGGCGTCGTCTGACGCCCTGCTGGGCCGTTTGGGAGACCTGCGCGCCGCGCGGCGGATCATCGTGCTCGCGACACACGACCTGGACGTGGTAGACGGATTGCTCGATCGGGCCGTCCTCCTGCAGCGGGGGCGATTGCGCGAGCTGGGTTCCGAGGGCACGCTGCGTGAACGTTATCGTGCGACCCTCGCCGAAGGTGGGGACGCTGGCCGGGTCGCGCGCCTCGAGGCCTCGGTCGCGGGCGCCTCCGGGCCATCCAGGGAGCCACGACAATGAACGGATTCTTTCGGGTCGCCTGGCTGGTGATGCGCAAAGACCTTCGCGTCGAGTCGCGGAGCCGCGAGATGCTCTTCACGACCCTGTTCTTCGCGGTGTCGTGTGTACTGGTCTTCTCGTTCAGCTTCGTGCGCGGGGGGCAGGCAGTCGACGGGGCGGCGCCCGGTATTCTGTGGATCGCAATCGCCTTTTCGGGCACGCTAGCGCTTGGGCGTGCGTTCGAGCGGGAGCGACAGCACGATGCCCTGCGGGGACTGATGCTGGCCCCGGTCGATCGCCCAGCGATCTATCTTGGTAAGCTGTTCGGTTTGCTGCTGTTGCTGGCGGCGGTTGAGGCCGTGGTCGTCGTGATGGTGGCGTTCCTGTTCCAGGCTCCATTGTTCCGGCACGGTTGGATGCTGCTGGCGCTGCTGGTGCTCGGGACCATCGGGTTCGCCAGCGTCGGCACCCTGTTCTCGGCGATGCTGGTCCGAACCACGAGCCGGGCAGTGCTGTTGCCGATCTTGCTGTATCCGGTGACGATTCCGGTTCTCATCATGGGGGTCAGTGGTACCGCCGCACTGGTGCAGCCAGAGCCCGATTTGGCAATGGCCCGGCTGTGGATAACCCTGCTGATGTTTTTTGACGTGGTCTTCCTTGTTCTGGCGTTATGGACATTCGAGCCCGTCATGACAGAATGAGGGCGGTCGCAGTGCGTGCGATGCCGATCTCCGATCCCAGATGAGATCATGAATAAACGCGTGTTTCCGGTGCTGGCCGCCGTGTCGCTCCTCGTGTTCGTGAGCGCGCCGATCATCATCGTGCGTGCGCCGTACGAGTCGACCATGGGGCTCGTGCAGAAGATCTTCTACTTCCACTTCCCGTCGTGGATGGCGATGTTCCTGTCGGTCTTCATCCTTGGCATTGCCAGCGTGTTCTACCTGTTTCGGCGTACGCCCGCGGCCGACAGACTGGCAGTATCGGCGGCCGAGCTGGCCGCGATCTTCGGGTTGATGGGGCTGATCACGGGTCCGCTCTGGGGCATCAAAGCCTGGGGCGTCTGGTGGCAATGGGACGCGCGATTGACGATGGCGGTCATCCTCGAACTGATTCTCGCGGCCTATCTCCTGCTGCGCCAATATGGCGGCGCCGGCTCGGACCGTCTCGCGGCCGGTCTCGGCATCTTTGCGATGGCGAACGTGCCGTTTCTCTATGTGTCGACCGAGATCTGGCGGACCGTGCATCCACGGACATCGGTCGTCCCGACGCTCCCGGTGGATTTCGGTGTCCCGCTCTGGTGGTCGTTTGGCGGGTTCATAGTGCTGTGCCTGGCGTTGCTGTCGGCCCGGAGCCGTCTGGAAGAGCAGCGCGCGACGCTCGATCGGCTGTATCTCGCTCTGGAGGAGGATTAGGTCGTGGTACGACTGCAGGCGACAAGAATCGATCGTAGGACGACGGTCGCCACGCTTTCCGTGATGCTGGTCGTGCTTGGTGTGTCGTTCAGCCCGGTCGGGACCACGACCGTCGCGGCCCAGCCTCCAGAGGCGGCCCAGGACGGGTTCGTGCCAATGGACGACATTCCGCTTGAAGATCAGCTCC
>JASLOY010000421.1 GCA_030745255.1 Vicinamibacterales bacterium | reverse complement strand
GGACCGAGCTCGGACTCGCCCCGCGTGGCGGCGTCGACCCGACGGATCTGCCTGAGACGCAACGCGCGGTTTACGAGGTCCGGATGCGGGAGATCGACCGCAACTGGCAGCCGGCTGACGTGGCGACATTTGTCGACCACATAGATCATGCCGTCGAGCTGATCGGGATCGACCATGTCGGCATCAGCTCCGACTTCGACGGTGGCGGCGGTGTCGCGGGTTGGAACGACGCCAGCGAAACGTTCAACGTGACGCTCGAGCTGGTGCGCCGTGGCTATACCGAAGAGGAGATTGCCCTGCTCTGGGGCGGCAACCTCTTGCGAGTCCTGCGTGAAGTCGAACGCGTGGCTGCCGACATGAGTCGGTAGGGGCTGCTGGGCGATCGAATCCTCATGCACAGTGTCGAGTCTTCGCCGCAGGCCGTGACGGCGACTCGCGCGGCCGCGGTCGCGCTCGTTCCGCCGACGCGGCTCCCTCTGCTCTATGTCGCCTTTGCTCACGTCTCGCTGCTGGCGGCGCTAGCGGTCGTCGCGGTTGATCCGCGAGGAGTGAGCGGCTTCTTTTATCATCCCCGCATGCTGGCGGTGGTGCACCTGGTCACACTCGGTTGGATCTCCAGTTCGATCCTGGGTTGGATCCGCGTGGTCGGGCCCCTGGCGCTCCGAATGGCCGTGCCGGTGACCAGCGGCGACTACTGGGCCTATGCCTGCGTGGTCATCGGGACAAGCGGCATGGTGTCGCATTTTTGGCTCGAGACGTTCAATGGCATGGCCTGGTCGGCGGCAATGACCCTGTTCGGATTGCTGCACTCGGTGATCCGCGTGATCGGTCGGGTCCGGGCGGTGGCCATCCCGCGGCCGATCGCGATTCATCTGGTGCTGGCCTGTGTGAATTTCGTGCTCGCGGGAATCGTCGGGGTGCTGATCGCGATTGACAAGGTCACCGACGTCGTGCCCGGGGACGCGCTGTCCAACGTGTACGCACACCTCCACCTGGCTGCCGTGGGTTGGGCGTCGATGATGGCGGTCGGCGTCGGGTATCGGTTGCTGCCGATGGTGCTTCCGGCGGCGATTCCCCAGGGGCGGGCGCTCTACGCCAGTGCGGTCTTGCTGCAGACGGGGCTCATCGGGCTGGTCGTGACGCTGGCAACCGGGTGGCCCGGTACGCTGCTGTTTGCGATATGTATCTCGGCCGGGGTGGCGGCCTTTCTCTCTCGAGTGGTCTGGATGACGACCCACCGTCGCACGCCGCCCGCGACGCGGCCGCAGCCCGACTTCGGTGCGGCGCAGGCTGCTCACGCGCTGCTCTATCTGGTGCTCGCTACGATCTGTGGACTGACCCTGGTCGCGTCGGAGACTTCGGTTTGGACGCCCCAGCTCATGATGCTCTACGGTGTGCTCGGGCTGCTGGGGTTCCTCGGGCAGCTGGTGGTCGCAATGGAGCTCCGTCTGCTGCCGCTGCTCGCGTGGTATACCGCTTTCGCGCGAAGCGGGTTCACTCCGCCGGACCTGTCAGTGCACGTATTGCCGGCTCAGCCGATTGTGGCGTTTGCGTTCGGTGGATGGGTGCTCGGGCTGCCGGTCCTCGCATCCGGGTTGGCGCTGGAGCGGGCGCCGCTCGTCGGTGTCGGCGCCTGGGTGCTGTTGGGTGCAGTGACGCTGAACACCGTCCACGCCGTCTGGATTCTCCGCCCCCTGTTCGGGATAGCGGCATCGAGGTCTCAGGCCACCGAGTAGCCGAGATCATCGGCAGTGAGTTCATCTGCGGCGTAGAACCTGCACGAAAGAAGCCGAGGTTGGGCATCAGGTCGGTCAGACGCCGGTCTGTTCTCGTCCGGATGGGGCGCCCGGCTTTCTGTCGAGCTGGTCGTTCTTCTCAGCTGTCAGCCTCGCGGAAGCGGTCCATCTGGGGCACTCGGTACAGGTGTCGGAGCCCAGCAGCGTCGGGCCATCCGGCTGACCGGGGTGGGCGCAGCTCCAGAACACGCCCGGCGTGGCTGCTCGTCCCGGCACGACGACATGACCAAATGTCGCCCATCGGCACGTCCACGGCCGACGCAGTATGATCTGTCGCTCCATTGCCGACCTCCTGTCCGATCGCCGGGCGCGACACCACGCTACTTCGGGCAGAGCCCCCGACCCGCCAGCCAGGCCCCGGCCGTTCGGGCGAGGGTGGCATCGTCGGTCGCGGCGTCGAATCGTTGCCAGTCCAACTCGCCGACATCTCGCTCGAGCTGTTCCCGCAGCACGGCTGGTGTCGCGTCGGACACGTCATGTCGGCGCTCGGTCACCCGTGCAGCCCGTGTGGCGACCGGGGCGTCGAGCCAGACGCCGGTGAACGGGACGCCGACTGCGCGGGCGACGTTGGCGATCACCTCGCGGTCGCGTGGATCGGCGAGCACGGCATCGACGATGACCGCACGGCCAGCGGCTGTGGCGGTCGTGGCGCGCGCTGCCAGCTCGCGATAGACGCTTCGCGTCACTCCCTCCGCGTAGCCTTCCGAGCCGAGCCGGTCCAGCGGGCGTGCGCCAAGCAGCGACTTTCGCACCAAGTCGCTCCGGAGCACGAGCGCGCCCGGCGGCGCGCCGAGCGTCGGCGCGAGGTGTCCGGCAAGCGTGGACTTGCCGGCACCGCTGAGACCACCGATGGCCACGAGCTGCGCGGGAGCCGGGTCGATTAACGACAAACCCAGGTCGAGATACTCGCGCGCCGACTTGGCGAGAGTGGCCTGGTCGGCCGGGTCGCTGTGCAGTCGCGCCGCCGTCGCGCTGGTTTTGGCCCGAACCGCTGCGCGCGCCGACAAGAAGAGCGGCAGCAGGGCAAGCCCCTCGAGGTCGCCCGTTGCCGCGACGTATTCGTTGTAGGCTACGTGCGCGTGCACACCAAGATTCCGGTGCAGGAGGTCCATGAGCAGAAACGAGAGGTCGTAAAGCACGTCGATGCACGCCACCTCGTCGCTGAATTCGATGCAGTCGAACAGAGTGGGACGCTGCTCGATCAGACACACATTGCGCAGGTGGAGATCGCCATGGCAGCGACGCACGAAGCCCTGCGGGCGGCGGGCCATGAGCAGGTCGGCCTGCCGTTCGAGCATCTCGTGCGATCGAGCGGTGAGACGCCGGCAGGCGGTTGGGTCGAGCACGCCGGGACCGTACTCGGCGAAGCCGTCGGCGTTCCCGTCGATCACCCAGGCCATGCCGCGGCGTCCACCGTGGTCGAACCGCCACTCGGCAACGGCGTGGAGCTTGGCGACGGCGCGTGCCAACGCCGGCATCAGCGACACGTCCAGTTCGCCGCGCTCTGCCAACTGGTCGAAGACGGCCGAGTCGTCGAACCGAGCCATTTCGACGACCCAGTCGACGACGGTGCCTTCGCCGTCGATCTGTAGGGAACCGTCCGATCCGCAGGTGATGGGGCGGTGGCCGAGATAGAGGTCAGGTGCGGTGCGTCGGTTCAACCGCACCTCGTCGGCGCAGGCGCGGAGCCTCGACTCGAGAGTCGAGAAGTCGAGATAGTCGTAACGGACGGCACGTTTCAGCTTGTAGGCCCGGTCGCCGGCGAGAAACACGATGGCGCTGTGCGTGTCGATGCGCCGGACCTCGTCCACGCTAGAGCCGTAAGTGGAGGGGGCCGACAACAGCGCGATGACCCGACGCTGGTCGTCCATCGTGGCCACCGCAACCGGTCGTGGAGTGCTCCGTTTGCTCTGTGACATGGCCGTCTTGCGGCGCTCCGGAAACCGACTTGCCGATCGCATCTCGCCACCTCCGGACGACGGCCGTCTGGGCCCGCGACCTGCATCGGCGGCCAGCAGCCCTTACCTCGCTTCCCCCCGTTCGGTAACGCCGTGACGCGATCGGTCCAGGGCG
>JASLOY010000420.1 GCA_030745255.1 Vicinamibacterales bacterium | reverse complement strand
AGCTCCTTCTCGGAGGGGCCGATGACGGTGAAATCCATCTTGCCGACCCCGAAGCTGGCGGGCGATACATCGCTAACGCTGATCAGCTTGTGCCCGGCCTCCGGATTCACGGGGATATCGAGCTGGTCCTCGGCGATGCGCCACGACACCCGCAACGCGTCGCCGACACTCTGTCCCAGCTCCTGCTGCTCGAGCGCGATCTCGCGCACTGCCGCATTCTCGTGGCCGGAGAGCGTGAAGGCCTGCGAGGCGAGCATGCTCGAGATCGCGCCGTCGTTGTCGTCCACCTGGTCGCGAAAGTTGTTCTGCCAGAACTTGGTGATCGGCGGCGGCTTCGGGTGCTTCGGAGCCTTGTGGGCCGGATGCCCGTGCGTCTTGAGGAAAGCGTGGACCTTCCAGGCGACCGTGTCATCGAGCATCTGGTAGATGCCCTGTACGTGGTCGCGGTCGACATGGGACACGTAGACCACGTCGAGCTGCTTGAGCTTGCTGATCGACTTGGCGCAGTGATCCCGGTAGGCGTGGCCCATGCCGCCGTCCACCATCACATGCTTCTTGCCGTTCCCACTGCTGACCAGCAGGGCGTCGCCCTTGTCGGCTTTGAATATTCGCAGCTTCATGGGTCCAGGTCCTTCTTGTCGTGGACGCGGCGCGCTTCGCTTACGCACTCGACCGGGTCGACCCGGCCAAAGCCCGCCGCATCCTGCCACTGATAGGTGTCTCCAGGCAGCGGGGTGGACGTGCGTCGAATCACCCCGCCGATCTGCGCGGCCGTCATATTGGGATCGATCGCCAGCATCAGCCCGACTACGCCTGTCATATAGGGGGCTGCCATGCTGGTCCCACTTTTCTTCACCCACAACGCATCCCGCGGTCCGAACCCACGCGCGGCCAGGATATCGGTGCCCGCCGCGGCCACCTCCGGTTTTTGTCGCCCATCGCGCGTCGGCCCCTGACTGCTCGAGATCGCGATGCTGTTGATCCGGGCGTCGAGGTTGGCCACCGACACGATGTTGCGGCCGCAGGCCAGCGAGCTCACCGACGACCGGTCGACGTTGGAGTGCTCGGTGAAGAAGGACGGGAAGCGCCAGAGGTCCCTGCTGGCATCACGTGGGTCGTCGCGCGGGTCGTCACGCTCGATCCACCCGTCGTAGCGGCCGTCACGCACGTGATCCCCGTGCAGCCGAACGGTCCAGGTGCCCGCGGGCACGCCGACCACACCGTCGGGATTGAACCCAGGACTCAGAAAGATCCCGATGTAGTTGGCGCCGTTGGCCGGATGATAGAGCTCGTTGTAGCAGCTCAGCATCGTGCCACCGGGCAACGGATGATTCTGGAGATACTCACCCGGCGAGACCAGCGGCTGCCACGTCATGCCGGGTGGCCGGACCGAGACCGAGAACCGGTCCTGTGACGGATACCAGATTTCGAGCTCATTCTCCGAGATGTCGGCGATCGTGTTGCCGACGACAACCCACTCGATGTCCCGCCTCAGCCCTGATGCGTCGAGCCGTCCACTGGTATGGATGCGTCCCATGATGTAGCCGGTCGGGTTCGCCGTCGTGCCCTTCTCCTGTCCGGCGTTCCCGGCGGCGACGCAGACCGCGGTCCCGGGCGATGCCAGGCGGGCGTCGATCCATCGACTGACAGCGCTGCTGGCGTCGTGAGCATGTCCGTTGGTGCCCAGGCTGATATTGATGGCGAGCGCTTTGCAGCTGAGCTCGTCTCTCAGCGCGATCAGGTAATCGACGGCGTCGGCGATGCGAGTCGAATCGTAGAAGGACTTGCGCCGCTCGACATCGGTCACGGGCAGGGCAATCAACACGCCGGCGATCCTGGCCCTCCGACAGACACCCGTGTTTCCGGCCGCGATGCTCGCCACGTGGGTCGCATGAGAGGCAGGCGCCGTTTGCGATTGGCGCTCGATCTCCCAGGCCGGCACCGGGAGCGCGCCGGTCCGCTCGAACCGGATGGCGTTATCGAGGTCCGCCTTCTTGAACTCCGCGCCGTAGCGGAAACGCTGCGGCATGGTCGCCAGCCGCGGTGCCGGGCGCGCGTCGCCTCCCTAATCCCAGATACGCTCGAACCGGGTCTTGCCATCACGCAGGAAGTCCGGATGGGCAAAGTCGAAGCCGCCGACGTCGATGATGCCGACGAGCACATCCTCACCATAGCGGTGCTCACTCGCGAATTTCTTGACGGCCCGCGCCGAGGCGCCCGGGCCCGTCGCCAGCGTGTCGCCCTCGACCGGGTCGGGCAGGCTCACCGACTCTCCCAGCTCGATGTTTGTGACGCGCGGGTCGTTGGCGAGCGTGTCGAGCTCGGCCAGTGTCAGCTCCGCGATGGTCTGTCCACCGCACGTGCCGCGGCGGCGGCCGATTCCGATCGATACCTCGGAATCGACGAACACGCTGACCGTCGAGTCCGTCGTGCGTCCCGCGCCAGGCCGCTTCCCCTTCGATGGACGGCGTCTTGCCTCGGTGACCGGCACGCACTGATCGCCGCGTAGTGCCTCGATCCCCAGCCCTGCTGTCACCGATTCGGAGACGGCCACCGACGGCGAATGCTCGGAGCGGATCGCGTTGACCACCGTGTCGCCGTTGCGCACCATGCGCAGCTTTGGCTGCAGACAGCGCTGCGCCACACCACTCAGCTTTGCCATTGGTCCCCCTTTCGGTCGGCGCGTCGACTCACGGTGACTTGCGCTTCCTCGTTCCAAACGTCCACGCGCGACATAGCGAACAAGGTCCAACCCGAGCATCCCACCTCGATCCGCGATACACTGCGGCATACTCGGAACCAGACGGACATCAGGAGGACTCATGAAAGCCACCGCCTATATCGCCGCGGCGCTGCTGACGCTCGTAATGGCCGCCCCGGCCGCCGCGCAATCGAACGACGTCGACCTCAAAGCACCGGACGGGGTGACCCTGAAGGCCACCTACACCTCTCCGGGACGGCCCGGCCCTGCGATGCTGCTGATTCACCAGTGCAATATGGATCGCAGCTCGTGGACCGGCATTTCGAGCCAGCTCGTCGACGCCGGCGTTCACGTGCTGACGATGGATCTGCGGGGATTCGGTGACAGTGAGGGCGAAGGGATGTCCGGAGGATTCCCGAACCTGCTGGCGAAGTCGGCAGGAGACCTGGACAGGGCCCTGGCCTATCTGGTCGGCCAGACCGGTGTGGATGGCTCGCGCATTGGGGTCGGGGGCGCAAGCTGCGGCGCAATGCTGACGGGTGACCTCGCGACGCGTCACTCCGGAATCACCACCTTGATGCTGCTCTCGGGCCCGCCCAGCGAAAGCGCCATCGCGCATATCGCGGCCACACCGGCGCTCGCGGTCTTTGGGGCCGGCGCGGAAGACGATCAGGTCATCGCGAGTGTCGCCAATACCATCAAGGGCGCGGTGGACGACTCGAAGAATCCACGCTCGACCGCCAAGGTGTTCCCCGGCGCCGAACACGGCCTGCCGATGTTTGAAGCAAATGCTGGGTTCGAATCCGAGCTCGTCTCCTGGCTCAAGACCCAGCTGCTCTCCAACTAGACGCGGGGCGTCGACGTCCCGGGCAAGGCTCTCGCCGTGCTCGCTGGCCTGAAGACCTGCGCCACAAGGGTAGCAGAAGCGGCGCCTGTGAGGGAGCGGAGTGGGGCTTCGGGCCCCCACGAGCGATCGAGCCGGGGTTCGGGCCGGGGTGTGGGGCAAAGCCCCGCAGAGCCCCGACTGAGGAAGCTGCGCGCCCCGCGAAGAAGCGGCGCAGGGCGTGGGGCCCCGGCGAGCGACCGAGACGGAAGTAACGCCGCGGAGTGGGGCGTTGGGGTCCCCACGTAGCGCCCGCGTGGGGTCCGGGGCGCAGCCCCGACGAAGGGCC
>JASLOY010000041.1 GCA_030745255.1 Vicinamibacterales bacterium | reverse complement strand
TTTCGATGTTCACGCGCTCGCAAGATCCTTTTCTTCGACAGCGACCTTCGCGTTCCTGGCGCCAGCCGGTCTGCTGGACCTGCCGATTGCTGTGAGGCGTCTCACTAGACTCCTTGAGTGGTGCGAATCGGGACTGCAGAGTCAACGCGTGTTCGCGTTTCCTTTGCTCGTGCCGCTCAGGGAGTCTAGCCCCCGCGTAGCGGGGCCATTGAAGAATAGTAGCCTAGCGAGGCGGGAGCCGACCGCATCTGGGTGGTCTGAGGCGGAGCCTCGCTAGATAACCGGTCGTGGCGTGGTGGCTTCGTCGCCCGATGTCGGTGTCGACCGTGGACCGTTGCTTGATGCCCGGGCAACGGACCGCATAAAATCAAAGGTTCCGGTATTCGGTCTCATCGGCGCAACCGGCACGATATCAGCTTCATGCGAGGCTCAGCCAGTTCATGAACGATCACGCTCTGCGCGTCTACGATTCAATTCTCGGCCTCCTCTGCAATGCCGACAATCCCACGCCGTTGGTGCGCTTGAACCGGGTGTCGCCATTTCGGGACACCCAGGTCTACGCCAAGCTCGAGTGGTACAACCCGTTCGGGGCGGTCAAGGATCGTGTGGCGGCCAACCTGATTGCAGACGGCGAGAAACGGGAGACGGTCCACGCGGGCCAGAAGCTGGTCGAGCCGACGTCGGGGAACACCGGTATGGGCCTGGCCATGATCGCCAATGCGAAGGGCTACTCGCTCACCACGCCGCTGTCGAGCGAGATCCCGCTCGAGAAGCGAACCATGCTGAGGTTCTTTGGTGCCGAGGTGCTGGAGCTCGAGGATACGCTGTGCCCGGCGCCTGGGGCACCTGAAGGTGCCATCGCCAAAGCGATGGAGATTGCCGATCGGCCCGAGTTCCACATGCTGAACCAGTACGCCAACGAAGCGAATCCCGAAGCGCACTACAAGACGACGGGACCGGAAATCTGGCGCCAGACGCAGGGCACGGTTTCGCACTTCGTCGCCGGTCTTGGAACCTGCGGTACCATCACGGGAACGGGCCGTTTTCTCAAGGAGCAGAGCAGCGCGATTCAGGTGCTGGGCGTTCACCCGGCCGAGGGCCACGACATCCCGGGTGTGCGAAGCCTCCGCCAGCTTCAACAGACTCAGCTGTTTCGTCCCGACGAGTACGACCAGCTGGTCGAGGTGCGGAACCAGGCCGCGTTCGAGTTGAGTCTCCGCCTGAACCGGGAGGAGAGCATCACGGCAGGGCCGAGTTCCGCCATGGCCCTGGCGGGCGCCTTCGAGCTGGTGCCAGATGAGCCAGGCAACATCGTGGTGGTGATTTTCCCCGACAGCTCGTTCAAGTACGCATCCTCGGTTGTGAAATATCTGCCGGGTCTGGTTGCCGAGAACTCCGCCGGCGGGACATCGCGCAACGCGCTGCTCGACAGGATGGTTGAAAACGTGCGTGCCAGCGGCGACCTGACGATCGACGTCGACGTCGCCCACGACGCGTGGCAAGAAGATAGGCCCTTCGTGCTGGATGTACGCCCCACCGACCAATATCAGGAGGCGCACATTCCCGGTGCTGTCAACATGCCGCTTGAAGATCTTGGTGGGGATCTGTCCGTCCTTCCCAGCGATCTCGGCGCGCCAATTCTCAGTGTGTGTCAGCGTGGGAACGCGTCTTTGTCCGGCGTGCTGTTTCTCAAGTCGCTCGGCTACCGCAACGTGCGGAGCATGACCGGTGGGACCCTCGCCTGGCGAGAGAAGGGCTTCGCCACAGATTCCGAATAGCTGATGGCACTGCCCACGTTGGTTATCCGTGCCGACGCCGAGATGGGGATACGCCGGCATGGTCGTGAGGCCTACCCGCACGAGTGTTGCGGGGCGCTGTTTGGACGCGACCAGCTGGTGACCGAGGCGTTCGCCTTGCCCAATGCCACCGGGGAAGGGGCGCGGCGCCGCTTCCTGGTGCGGCCGGCCGACTACCGGGCGGCCGAACGACGGGCGATCGAGCTGGGGGAGGAGTTGGTCGGGTTCTATCACTCGCACCCGGACCATCCGGCGCGACCGTCCCGATACGACCTCGATCACGCGTGGCCCGTGTTCGCCTACGTGATTGTGTCGGTCGAAGGCGGCAACCCGGTGGCGCTCACGTCGTGGCGGTTGCGCGAGGATCGGTCGGCATTTGATGAGGAGCCGATCGCGCTTGAATCGCATGGAGAGAACGAGAAGCAGACAGAAGAGAGGAGAGAGGAGACAGGAGAAGCCTGAGAGCTTCGCCGTCTTCAGCTCAGTTTGGCCGCGGAGCGGGCGTCACGTGGGGCATGTTCCGATGGGCGAACGAACGGACTAGAGACCATGGCAAACAAGATTTTGATTCCGACGCCGTTGCGTGCCTATGCGGGCAAGCAGGATGTCGTCGAGGCTGAGGGCGGCACGGTGGGTGAGCTGCTGGCGAACATGACGGCGGAATACGCCGATCTGCGCAACCATCTCTACACCGAGGATGGCAAGCTGCGCAACTTCGTGAACATCTACGTCAACGACGACGACATCCGGTATCTCGAGAAGGAACAGACTCCGATCAAGCCGGGTGACACTGTCAGCATCATCCCGTCGGTTGCGGGTGGGGGACGGGCGTGAAGGACGAGACACCGCTCGCATTGACCAACGAGGAGGTCGCGCGGTACAGCCGGCACCTGATCGTGCCCGAAGTGGGCATGGAAGGGCAGCTGAAGCTGAAGGCGGCGCGAGCGCTGTGCATCGGCGCCGGCGGGCTGGGGTCGCCCGTCGCGTTGTATCTGGCCGCCGCCGGGGTTGGCACCATCGGCATCGTCGACTTCGACGTCGTCGACTACAGCAACCTCCAGCGGCAGATCATCCACGGCACCCCGGACGTCGGGCGGTCAAAGCTCGACTCGGCCAAAACGCGGCTCAACGCCTTGAACCCCTCGGTCGACGTCGTGACGCACGACATGGCGCTGTCGTCGCAGAACGCGCTTGGTCTGTTCGCCGAGTACGACCTCATCGTCGACGGGACAGACAACTTTCCCACACGGTATCTGGTCAACGACGCCTGCGTGATCGCGGGCAAACCGAACGTTTACGGCAGCATCTTCCGGTTTGAGGGCCAGGCGTCGGTGTTCGCCACCAAGGACGGTCCCTGTTACCGATGCATGTTCCCGGAACCCCCTCCGCCCGGGCTCGTGCCAAGCTGTGCGGAGGGTGGCGTGCTGGGCATCCTGCCGGGTGTCGTCGGCACGTTGCAGGCCACCGAAGCGGTCAAGCTCATTCTCGGCGCCGGCGAGTCGCTCGTGGGTCGGTTCCTGCTGTTCGACGCGCTCAAGATGCGATTCCGCGAGCTGAAGGTGCGGAAGGATCCCGACTGCCCCGTCTGCGGCGAGCACCAGACGGTGACCGAGCTCATCGACTACGAGCAATTCTGCGGAGTGACGCCGGCGGCGCCTGCGTCCGCCGCGACACCGGGGCCGGACGATGAAGCGACCGTCGAGGAGCTGAAAACCCGGCTGGACCGACAAGATCCCTTTCTGCTGCTCGACGTGCGGGAGCCTCAGGAATTCGAGATCTGCCGCATACCCGGATCGGTGCTGATCCCGCTGAGCGAGCTGCCGTCGCGTTTCTCCGAGCTGGAGGGGCGCGAGGACATCATCGTCCATTGCAAGTCCGGCGTTCGCAGCGGAAAGGCGGTCAGGCTGTTGCAGGACGCCGGTTTCAGCCGGGCACGGAACCTGAAGGGCGGCATCCTCGCCTGGATCGACCGTATCGACTCGACGTTGCCGAAGTACTGACCCGAGACCAAGTTCGGTACAATGGGGGTGTCGGAACTCCGGTATCTGGACAACCATGCTGCGACTCTCCAAGAAGGCCGAGTACGCGCTGATGGCGCTCAAAGACCTGGCTTCGCGCCCGGCCGACGAGGCCGCAAGCGCGCGTGAGATCGCCGAACGCTACGGCATTCCGATCGAGCTGATGGCCAAGGTGCTCCAGCGCCTGGCCCGACGGCATTTTCTTGCGTCTCATCACGGTACCCGTGGGGGATATCACCTGGCTCGACCTGCGAGCGGCATCTCTGTGGCCGACGTCATAGAGGCGATCGATGGCCCGGTGATGGTGACTGCCTGTACCAGTGCGGACGACGACTGCGACCAGTACGCAAACTGCAATATTCGCGATCCGTTGTGGCGCATCAAGGACCAGATCGTCCAGGCCCTGACCTCCTACACGATTCAGGCGCTCGCCGCGGATGAGCCGGCCCTCGTGCCCATCTCGATATCTCGTCGCCCGTCGGGCCAGGATGCACCGCTGGCCCCGGTGCCCGTCGAGAGCTGCTAGCGTCACACCGCCCGGACGAACGTCGGCGTTGCCTCGCAGGTGGGTCTTTCCAGAGCCCGCTACGCGGGGGATTGACCCCTACTCGACACCGCTTCGAAGGAGCGATGTCGCCCCTCGCAGCCCTCAAGCAGTCCGTGGTGAGGAGCCCGGTGCGCGGCGAGGGATACTGTCCCAGAAGATGATGGACCTGCCGATCTACATGGACGGTCACGCCACCACGCGTGTCGACCCGCGGGTGGTCGAGGCGATGCTGCCGTACTTCGGTGAGCGGTACGGCAACGCTGCCAGCAGGGACCACAAGTTCGGCTGGACGGCCAGAGACGCGGTGGCGGATGCTCGTACCGCGATTGCCGCGTTGATCGGCGCCACGGCCCGTGAGCTGGTCTTCACCAGCGGCGCCACGGAGTCGAACAACCTGGCGCTGAAGG
Source organism: Vicinamibacterales bacterium (assembly GCA_030745255.1). Taxonomy (GTDB): domain Bacteria; phylum Acidobacteriota; class Vicinamibacteria; order Vicinamibacterales; family UBA8438; genus NP936. The sequence goes on along the minus strand of JASLOY010000041.1, from coordinate 8,927 downwards.
GTGTGGCCGAGGCCGCGCGAGACCGCGGGAACCACATCGTGACCACGCAAACAGAGCATCGGGCGATCTTGGACCCCTGTGGGCGGCTCGAGCAACAGGGCATGCAGGTGACGTATCTCGGGGTCCGCAGTGATGGCCTGGTCGATCCGGTAGCGCTCGAGGCTGCGATAAACCCGACGACGGTGCTCGTCACGATTATGATGGCGAACAACGAGATCGGCGTGCTGCAGCCGATCGCAGAGCTAGCCCGCCTGGCCCGGGCGCGGGGTGTGCCATTGCACACCGATGCGGCGCAGGCGGCCGGCAAGATGCCCATCGACGTCGAGGCCGACGGCATCGACCTGCTGTCGCTGACGGCCCACAAGCTGTATGGCCCCAAGGGTGTGGGCGCGTTGTTCGTGCGGCGCGGTGTCGCGGTGGCGCCGCTCCTTGACGGCGGTGGGCAGGAGGCCGGGCTGCGGTCGGGGACGCTCAACGTACCAGCCATTGTCGGGTTCGGTCGCGCCGCAGCAATTTGTGCCGAGGAGATGCCGCGCGAAGCCGCACGCATGAGGCGGTTGCGAGACCGGCTGTGGGACGGGCTCCAGCGGTCGCTGACCGGCGTGACGGTGAACGGGGCGACGATGCCGCGTCTGCCGCACAACCTCAACGTCCACGTCGACGGGCTGGCTGGGGAGCAGCTCCTGATCGGACTCGACGACGTGGCGCTATCTTCCGGCGCCGCGTGCACGTCGAGTAACCGCGAACCGTCGCACGTGCTGCGAGCGCTTGGATTGGATGATGCGCAAGCCCGGGCGTCGATCCGGTTCGGGCTCGGACGGTTCAACACCGAGGCGGAGGTCGACTACGTCGTCGAAAAGCTGTCCAGTCTGGTCACACGATTGCGGTCCCCGGCGCCGGTGTTCGTACTCGGGACCGACGACCGCGACCTGCCACCCGAGTGGCGTGTGGAGTCCGACAGTGAGGTAGACTGAAGGGGTTCCATGATCGAGATAACCGAAGCGGCGTCGAAACGGATTCACAGTGCGATGGCCCACGAGGGCATCGACGTGGGCGGGCTTCGTGTCGGTATCAAGGCTGGCGGGTGCAACGGGTTGAGCTACGTGTTCAAGTGGGAGCCGTCGCCGTCGCCGGATGACGAGGTTTTCGAGAGCCGCGACGGCGCAAAGATCTACGTCGATCCCAAGAGCTACAAGTATCTCGATGGCACGGTGCTGGATTGCGACCCGAACATGCTCGGGCAGTCCCTGGTGTTGCGCAACCCCAACGCCAAGACCGAGTGCGGTTGCGGTCTGTCGTTCGGCGTGTAGCCTCTGTCCCTCACTCGTCCCGACTCGGGTGATTCGGGATTCCAGTGTCGTCCGGTAGCCGCACCCGTGTCGTTGGCCACGCGGGTTTCTTCCTGTCGCTCCGCCGCTGTCATCTGAGCACCGATGCCCGAATCCGACACGGCCCACCGCAGTTCCGCTGACCGAGCCAGCCGCCCGCTGGCGGTAGTGTCGAATCGGGAGCCCTACCTGCACTCGCTGGCGGAGGATGGGACGGTCAGCTGGTCGCCGTCGACCGGTGGGGTCGCCGTGGCGCTGGATGCCCTGATGCACGAGCGCGGCGGCGTCTGGATTGCCCATGGGGCCGGTGACGCCGACCGGCTGGTGGTCGATGCGCACGACCGAGTGCTGGTGCCCCCCGACGTGCCGAGTTATCCCCTGCGACGCATCTGGCTGACCGAGGCGGAGGAGCACCACTATTACGCGGGTTTCGCCAATGAGGGGCTGTGGCCCTTGTGTCACGTGGCGCACGTCAAGCCGGTCTTTCGGGCCGAGGACTGGCGCGCGTATCAGGCGGTGAACGAGCGGTTCGCGATTGCGGTCGAGGAGGAACTGCCGGACCCGGCGGCTCCGGTCTTCATTCAGGACTATCACCTGACGCTGGTCGCCAGGCATCTGAGGGCGTTGCGTCCCGATGTTCGCATCGCCCTGTTCTGGCACATACCGTTTCCCCATCCCGACCAACTACGAATCTGCCCGTACCGCCGTGAGATCCTCGAGGGACTGGTCGCAAGCGACCTGGTCGCATTCCAGCTCGAACGGGACCGGCGCAACTTCCTGGCGGCGGCGCGCGCCGAGCTGGGTGCCAAGGTCAGCCGGAGCCGTGTGCGGGTCCAGAACCGCTCCACCACGGTCTACGCCGTGCCGATTGGCGTCGACTTCGACCGGATCCAGGCCGTGACACACGACCCCGAGCTCGAGGCCGAGAAGGAACGGTTGCGGCGGGAGCTGCGCATCGACACACCGCTGGTCGGTATCGGCGTCGATCGGCTCGACTACACCAAGGGGATACCGGAGCGCCTCGATGCGCTGGATCGCCTGTTCACGCGCCGGCCCGAGCTGCGTCAGCAGCTGACCTTTGTCCAGATCGCCGTGCCCTCACGCTCGAAGCTGGAGAGCTACGCGGCGGTCGAGGCAGACATCGACCAGCGGGTCGCCGCCATCAACGCCCGACATGCCGGAGATGGCTTGGCTGGAGGCCCGATCCGATACCGGAAGTCGGCCCTACGAATCAGGCGGCTCGTGGCGCTGTATCGGCTGGCGGATTTCTGTATCGTGAGCTCGTTGCACGACGGTATGAACCTGGTGGCCAAGGAGTTTGTCGCGGCACGTGAGGATCTCGACGGAGTGCTGGTATTGAGCGAGTTCGCCGGCGCGGCGCAGGAGCTGGGCGACGCCGTCATCATCAATCCGTACGACATCGACGGTTTCGCCGACGGTCTCGAGCGCGCGCTCGATATGGCACTTGACGAGCGTCAGCGCCGGATGCGCGCACTGCGCCGGGTCGTGGCCGGTCGCGACGTGGTCCAGTGGGCCTCCGATATCCTGGAGGGACTCGAGCACCTCGGTCATAGCTCGCCGCCGCCAGCGCCAGGCAGCGCGCCTCGAAGGGCGCCGTCGGACACGCGGGTTGCCTCGACGTCCTCTCCACCTGCGGACCGGTAAACCACCCCGCGCGCAGACCACGATTCTACAGATCTGTCGGCAGACCGACACCGGCGCCGGTCAGTCGACCCGTACGCGATCGGGTCCCACACCTCAGACCACATAACAGCACGAATACAGGGGCTCGGCGGTGCGCCAAGCCCGCTAGTGCCCGGTCTCGATCTTGCACATGGATGAGAGCAAGTTCCGTAGCGCCGTTCGCTCTCAGCGACATGACGTGAGTCTTGTGATTTCTTTCCAGAAGGAGAGATCAAGGTGAGTCAGCAGATAGCCAGTATTGAAACCGAGGATCAGTATCGGTCTGCGGTGATGCAATTGGACCAGGACAAGAAGCCGACTTTTCTGCTCAGGTTGCTGATGAACGCTCTGGAGTCCTACCGCCAGGCGAGGAAAATGGGCTGGTCTCGACCGCAGAACAAATACGGGCTCACCGTCTTTCACTCATTTCGATTGGACCGGAGTGACGATCGACCCTTGATCGATCTGGTCATGAAAGCGTGCCTCACCGAGTTCACGGAGCTCGATGGTGCGGCCGGGCAGTACATCCGTGGGCTCCAAGAGGATACCAGCCAGATGGGGTTAAACTTCCTCCATGATTTTATCGAATAGGGGACCAGATACGAAGGGATGACCTTCAGTTTTGGACGTGTTGCGACCGGTCAAGCCCGCCATCGTGACCGATTCGACCTCATCCTCGAATCTGAGGTCTCGAATGGCTCGAGCCAGGGTTTATCCCGTGTCAGAGCCTATGTCGATCCCTTCATGTCGCCGATACGGAAGAACCCGGCTCGCGTTTTCATCCACGAGTCTCCGCGAGTCACCGAGGCACAGGAGCTGTTTCTCAAAGGGGCCGAAACCTATGCCCTCTGGCAGGGCGATGCCGACAGGGCGTGGCAGCACTGGACACAGCGCTATATCAACTACTTCGGTCCTCGGACCAGATCGGTCGGCAATTCCTTTTTTCCCACCGTGGTCGATAGACCAGCGACGACTGACCCGCTACGCGACGCAGCGTAGGCGATCGGCGCCGGCCCGGGGTCAGGCGTCATCATCCTCGGCTTCCGCGTAGATCTGCGGGGCGCGCTTGATGACTACGGTCAGACCAAAGAGCGCGATGAGCGTCGAGGCGGCGAGGCCCAGAAAGGCGCCCGGCGCCATGACGGGGTCGATGGTGGGCTGTGCTGCGACCCCGTCGACGATGGCGCGGGCCTGCGCGGTCGCCCAGTCCTGCTGCGCGGCAGTTCGGTCCATGAGCCGTTCGGCGAGGAAGAGAGTGCCAAAGGCGAACAGCCCGACAAGCAGCAATAGATGCCGGGAGTTTTTTCTCGTGGTGATGCTGAGCCCGGCCAGGATTACCGCGAGAATGGCCAGACCGAGAATCCAAAGACCGGCAATATCGGGCACACCGCCAAAGCGCCGGTTGCCGACCGCGATCCAGGGCATGAACGCGCTCGTCCCCAGTAGCACCCCGGCCGCAATCGGCCAGTAATAGGCCCGCATCGGGTGACGGATCACTCCGCGCACCCTGTCGCTGAGCGCCATGGCGGCAGTGTAGCACGCCGATTTATGGCGCCTTGGTCGTCGCCACGAGCCGATTCAGCAGCAGCTCCACAGCCGCCGGATCCGGTAGGCGACGGCTGGCCCGAGACGGTCGTCGTCCCACAATGATCGATACACCCCGCTGGCCGATCGCCTCGAAGGCGTGCTCGTCGGTTCGGTCATCACCCAGATACACCGGTTGGACGACGGCGCCAAGCCGGCGGGTGACGTCGGCCTCGATCCAGCGCACCGCATCCCCCTTGTTCCACGAGATGTCGGGAAGTAGCTCGAACACACACTCTCCGCGCTGCAGTCGCACCGTTCCGGCGTCGAGCGCCGGCGTCGCCAGCGACCAGAACGCGCGCTCGGCCTGCTCCCGGTCGGCCGGCGACGCGGCTCGCACGTGCAAGGCGACCGACAGGTCCTTGTTCTCGAGAAAGGCTCCAGGCAGCGGGCCGATCGCCTCGGCAATCGAACGGGCGATCTCCTGCAACAGATCGCGGCGCGAGGCCAGCTGTGGAACCGTGAAACCGGTGTCGGGTCCATCGATCTCCATGCCATGGAGGCCGGCATAGTAGACGGGGCCATCCAGCCCGCAGCGTTGCCGCACGTCGGCGGCCCGGCGCCCGCTGACGATGCCGATGGTCAGTCCCGGCCGTTTCGCCAGCGTCGCGAGCGCAATCCGGCGCGGGTCTGACAGGTAGACCGCCTGCGGGTCTACTTGAAACTCGCACAGCGTGCCGTCGAAATCAGTCAGCAGCAGAATCGGTCGGTCGCCGTCTCCAGCGATCGTTGCGGCGACGTCGTCAACGCTCGAAAAGGCTGGGGACGTGGCCGCGCCCGGCCGGTGCTCAGCGTGGCCGGTCAGGTGTGTCGCCTCGCAATGGAGACGGGGAATTTCCCGGCGCGTCCCGTCGTGTCTGATCGCAGAAACTGGCGTTCGCCTCTGTCTCCGGCTGGGCTCCAGGGGCGATCCGTGCGAGGTTCAGCAGGTACAGCCTGTACGCACCCGGATCGCGCCCCGGATTCCCACACATCCTCACACGATCTCCGGCAGTGAGTGCGGCGGCGGTCCAGCCCTGGCGTGTCAGCTGACGGGCGGCGTGCCACTCGACCGCCCAGGTGTGGGCGCCACCGCCGCTGTCTTCCACACGCACGTGCACCATGGAGTGTGGGTTGCCGAACAGGAACGACGCGACCTCGCCCTCGAGGACGACGACCTGTTCCTCGTCGTACACCTCCGAGATCGGGTGATGGGCCTCAACCTGGACGCTCGCCGCAGCGAGGCCGGCCACGGCCAGCATACCCAGGCGTCGCATCAGCTGTTCCCCCTGCCCATAAGGACTACCAAAACTATCATATTGCGCGGGTTGGTACGGTGGTGCCTGAAGATTTGCTGAAGTCTGTCAGTGGCGGCGTGATGTTCGGTAAGCTTGGAGGATGCACGCGACGATGACCGCCTCGTCAGCGTCCCCGGACCGCCCGGCGGCAACGGCCGGGTCGCCCATGCGCGTGCTCGTCGTCGAGGATGAGGGGAAGGTGGCCGGTGCGCTACGTGAGGGGCTCGAAGGTGAGGGCTACGAGGTCGTCGTCGAGACCACGGGGGAAGACGCGTTCTTCCGGCTGGCAAGGGATCGTTTCGACGTCATCCTCCTCGATCTGATGCTGCCCGGCCGCGACGGTCTCGAGGTCCTCACGGCGGTGCGCAGACAGGGTCTGGACACCCCGGTCGTGGTGCTCACCGCCCGGGACACGCTCCAGGATCGGGTCATCGGGCTGGATGCCGGGGCGGATGACTACCTCGTCAAGCCATTCGCCTTCGCCGAGCTGCTGGCACGGATCCGGGCCGTCGGGCGGCGCGGCCGTGTCGCCGATACGGGTCGGCTGGCTCTCGACACGCTCGAGATCGATCGCACCACGCGGCAGGTCGCACGCGCTGGCGAGTCGATCGAGCTCACGGCGAAGGAGTTCGATCTGTTGCATTATCTGGCGCGCAACGCGCGGCAGGTGGTGTCGCGCGATACGCTCGCGCGCGAGGTCTGGCGGGAGACTGCGCGCAGCACGACGCTCGACAACGTTATCGACGTCCATATCTCCCGGCTCCGTCGCAAGATTGACCTGGACCAGACGGTGAAGCTCATTCACACGGTGCGGGGCGTGGGATTCGTGCTGCGAGAAGACGACTCATGAGCTGGCGTCTTGTCCCGCACACGCTGCGGGCGCGGCTGACGACGTGGCACGTGGTGGCGATGGTCGCCGTGCTGGGTGTCTACGTGTCGGTCGTGCTGCTGCTCGTCACACGTAATCTGTCGAGCGCGCTCGACGCCCGCCTGCGGAGCGACTTCCGGTGGGCCGCCGAAATGGCTGAGCAGGGCCCCGATGGCACGCTGTCCTGGTTCGAAGGCGATCCCTGGAGCGCCGACAGCCCGTGGCTTCAGGTGTGGACCCCGACCGGGCAGCTCCTCTACCGGACGGCAGTCGCCGGTCGTCTGCCGATTCCAGACAGCGAGACGCTCGTGACCGGGGCCGACGGCCAGATCATCGCGGTGCCAGCCGAGCCGGCGCCCTTCCGGTTGCTCGGCGACCTCGCCACGGTCGGCGGCACACCGGTCGTCATTCAGGTCGGCCGATCGGAGGCGGTCATGCGGCTCGAGGTGCGCGAGCTGGCATTGGTGCTCCTGCTCGGGCTGCCGCTGACGGTGGCCGCCGCTGGCGCCGGCGGCTATGTCCTGGCGCGCGGCGCGCTGGCGCCGCTGCAGCGGATGACCGAGCGGGCCCGGGCGATCACCGCTGCGCGGCTGAACGAGCGGCTGCCGATCGACAGTCCCCACGATGAGCTCGGGCGTCTGGCCTCGGTGTTCAACGACACGCTCGGTCGGCTCGAGTCGTCGTTTTCGCAGATGCGTCGCTTTACCGCCAACGTGTCGCACGAGCTGCGGACGCCGCTGACCGCCATCCGAAGCGTCGGCGAGGTCGGGTTGCGGGAGCGGCGCGACGCGGCCGCCTATCGGCACGTCATCGAGAGCATGCTCGAAGAGAGCGACCGGCTCACCAGTCTCGTCGACCGGCTGTTGACCGTCTCCAGGGCTGACACCGGCGACGTCTCGCTCGCCCTCGAGACCGTAGATCTGGGCAACCTCGCCGACGAGGTCGCCACGCATCTGGGTGTCCTGGCCGAAGAGAAAGACCAGTCAATGGCGGTTGAGCACGCGGCGCGGCCGAGCTGCCGTGGCGATCACATCACGCTCCGTCAGGCGATGATCAACCTGGTTGACAACGCCATCCGGTACACGCCGGTCGGCGGCCAGATACGGCTCCGGGTGACCGAGTCGCCGACGAGCGCCATTCTCGAGGTCAGCGACACCGGACCGGGTGTTCCGGAGCGGGATCAGACCCGCCTGTTCGATCGGCTCTATCGGGGCAGCCGGGATGGCGAGGCGGGGGGCAGCGGTCTGGGACTGTCTATCGCGAAGTGGGCGGTCGAGGCCAATCACGGGCGGCTGAGTTACGAGCAGGTCAACGCAGGCGGCAGCACGTTCCGGATCACGCTGCCCGTGCGCGCGGTTGTGGCGCACCTCTCGAAGCCGTAGGGGTTAGGGCGCAGCCGTGCCCGGCCGCGTTGCCGCTTCGCCGTCTTCGTGCAGGACATCGCAATACACGAAGCCGCTGCGTTCGACCACGGCTCCCCTCGACACCGCGATCGGCCGGCTGAAGATCGGGCCGTCGGAGACGAACGTGTGGAACTCGCCGTTTTCTCCGCACGGATCGACGTCGGGTGGCAGATCGGCGAGAAATGTGTCGTCGAACGCGCGTCCGGCGAATGACGCATCGAGTCTGGCCGGATTGACACAGACGGCCATCGCCTGGAAGCCGTCGCCGATAAACGCCCGCGCGAGTGTCGCGGTATCCTGCTTCCACAGCGGAAAGAGCCCCTCGAGATCCCACTCTGCGAGCTGATGCTCGCGGTAGGCGCGGAGCTCTTCCAGAAAGATGTCGCCGAAGGCGACGCGGCGAATGCCATCAGCTCGTACCCGGGCGAACGCCTTGCCCATCTCACGTTCGTAGATGGCGTTGGACGATTGTGGCGGGACGACGACCTCGGTCAGCGGGATGCCAACGGCGGCCGCCTGTTCACGCAACAGCGTGCGCCGGACGCCGTGCATGCTCACCCGCTCGTAGGCGTCCGTCACGGTCGTGAGCAGCTCGACCACCTGATGCCCGCTTTGCTGCCGGATGTCCTGCAGCGCCAAGGCGCTGTCCTTGCCGCCGCTGAAGCACATCGCAATCGCTTCGCTCATCTTCGTGCTCTTGCGCTCTCTGGGGCAGTCTGGTCGAGGTCGACGCAATCCCTCAGGGCCCGAAATTGAATCGCCCGCCGAGCACGAAGGCCCTGGG
>JASLOY010000419.1 GCA_030745255.1 Vicinamibacterales bacterium | reverse complement strand
GATCAAGGGCTACGGTCAGGACATCCTCGCCGCGGTGCGCAACATCACCGACAAGCCGGTGACGACGATTATCAACACGCACACGCACTGGGACCACACGGGTTCGAACACGGAGTTCCCCGACACGGTCAACTTCGTCGTGCACGAGAACACGCGCGGACATCTGGCGAGCGACGCGTGTGGTGACGGCGCCGGGTTCCAGGGGGGCTCGATCAAGAATTGCGATTCTTTCAAGGGCGCGAACGCGAGATACCTGCCCAAGACGACCTATGCCGACACGTTGACGCTTTTTGCCGGCGCCGATCAGATCGACCTCTATCATTTCGGCCGTGGTCACACAGACGGCGACACCTTCGTGGTCTTCCGCGCCGCGCGGGCGATGCACACGGGCGACATGTTCCAGCGGCTGGGGCTGCCCTTTATCGACGCGCCGAACAGCAACGGGAGCGCGTCCGAGTTTGGCGAGACGCTGAAGAAGGCGGTCGCCGGAATCTCGAACGTCGATACCGTCATTCCTGGACACAACCCGGTGCCGGTCACCTGGAACGACTTTGTCGATTTCACCGGCTTCTACAACGACATGGTGATGCAGACGCAGCAAGGGCAGGCGGCCGGTCGATCGGTCGACGAGGTCGTCGCCTCCTACAGGGTGCCGAGTCGCTACAGCGATTTCTCAGCGGCCGAGGGTCGCCTCCGGACGACGGTGCAGTACATCTTCGACGGACAGTAGCCCCTGCAAGAGGGGCTGGCGTTAGCCGTTGAGACTCCTCCTCTACGTTCTGCTCAACGTCCTGTGGGTGCCGATCTACCTGATCGGGCTCATCTGCTACATGGTGCCTATCCTGCTCGCGCGTGGCAGGGTCTCGGGCACCGCCTACGAACCATTCAACGGGCGGCTGCTTTATCACCTGATGGGCACTCGTCCCGATGCGGCGGCGCTGCAACTGGCGCCCGGGCTGCCGGCCGCCAACCGCGGCACGCTGGACTTGCTGGTCAGGCCGATGGCGTGGACGTCGAAGGTCACGGGCCACGTCCCCGGCGCGTTTCGGTATCCGCCGCCGCGCCCGACGTCGGAGGGAGCGATGGTCGGCGCCCGCTGCGAGTTCCTGGACAAGGCGCTGCGCGACCACGTTGGCACCGGTGACCAGGTGGTCATCCTCGGGGCCGGCTGGGACACGCGGGCCTACGGCCTGCTCGCGGGGCGGGGCGTCAGCATCTTCGAGGTGGATGCGCCGGCGACCCAGGCGGTCAAGCGTGCGGCGCTCGCGAAGACAAGCCTGGACGCCTCGCACGTGATCTTCGTGACGTGCGATTTCAACCGCCAGAGCTGGCTGGACGCTCTCGAGGCACACGGCTTCGACCCGCACCGGCGCACCTTCGTCTTGTGGGAAGGCGTCACCATGTATCTGGAGGAGCAGGCGATCCAGAGCACCCTCCGAGCGGTGGCGACGCTGCCGCCGGGCAGCCGCATCGCGTTCGACTTCTTCACCCGCGAATGGATCGACGGCGTCGCCGGCAGGATGGGCCAATGGGCCCTCGTGGCGACCTACGGCGAGTCGCTCGCGTTCGGGTTCTCGGTATTGCCCGATTTCGAAGGTCGGTTGGGCGCCTATATGGCCGAACACGGGCTCGTCCTGGAGAACTGTCGGCCAATGGGCGACGAGCGAGAGGGCCGGGTGCCCTACGGGGGGCTCGCCGTCGGGGTGACGCCAGAAGCGTGAGGGACCGTCAAATTGGTTGACCCGATGGAACAGCGCGAGGTCGACTGGCCCAGCTTCGGCGGCTGTCTTGCCATCATCGTGTTGGTGTGTGTCCCGCTGGCCGCGTTTCCCGAGGCGGGCGGCCGGCTGCTCGAGCGTGCCTACGACCTGATCGCCGGCACGTTTGGGTTCGCCTATCTGCTGGCCGGCGTCGGTGTGATGGCGCTGCTGGCCTGGCTGGCGTTCGGGCGTCACGGGCCGGTGGTGCTGGGCGCCGATGATGCGGCGCCCGACTTCTCGACCTACAGCTGGGTGGCGATGCTGTTCTGCGCCGGCATTGGCGCCGGCATGCTGGCCTGGGCGCCGATCGAATGGGCGTACTACTACGATGCCCCGCCGTTCGGCGCCGCACCTCGGTCAGTCGAGGCGGCCGCGTGGGGGTCGACCTACGGCATCTTCCACTGGGGTCCAACGGCCTGGGGCTTCTATTGCCTGCCGACTGTCGCGGTCGCCTATCCGTACTACACGCAGCGGCTGACGTATCTGCGATTCAGCGCGAGCTGTCAGTACTTCTTTGGCGCCCGGGAGGAGACGCGGCGCGCACGCGTCATCGACTGGCTGTTCATGATCGCGCTGCTCGGTGGGGCCGGGTCGTCGCTCGGGTTCTCCACACCGCTCATTGCCGCCTGCATCAGCCGCCTGACCGGCGTCGAGCGCGACTTCGGTCTCGAGGTGGTCGTCGTCGGGCTCTGCGTGGCCCTGTTCGGGACCAGCGTCTGGTTCGGCTTGAAAAAAGGCATCAAGCGGCTCAGCGATGTCAACGTCGTGCTCGCTCTCGTGCTCCTGGCGTTCATGGTCATCGTCGGGCCGACGGTGTTTCTCCTCCAGACCTCGCTGAACAGTGTGGGGGTGCTGCTGGCGGACTTCATCCGGATGAACAGCTGGACCGACCCGTTCACCGATTCCGGGTTCGTGGAACGCTGGACGATCTTCTACTGGGCCTGGTGGGTAGCCTACGGCCCGTTCGTCGGGTTGTTCGTGACTCGCATCTCGCGAGGCCGGACCCTTCGTCAGGTCATCCTTGGCATGATCGGCTGGGGCTCGCTGGGGAGCGCGCTGTTCTTCATGGTCATGGGCAACTACGGCCTGCACCTCGAGCTGACCGGTGTACTTGGCGTGTCGGGTCTGCTCGACGCCGAGGGTGCGCCGACGGCGATTGTCGCCATGCTCGACCAGCTGCCGGCCCCCGGGCTCGTGGTCGGTGTGTTCTGCCTGGTGTGCGTCGTTTTTGCCGCGACGACCTACGACTCGGCGTCGTACACGCTGGCGGCCGCCGCGACCCGCCGCCTGGCGGCGGGTGACGATCCGCCGCGCTGGCACCGCCTCTTTTGGGCCGTGGCGCTGACCCTGCTGCCGCTGACGCTGATGTTCGTCGGTGGGTTGGAGGTCATGCAGACGGCGACGCTCGTCGCGTCGCTGCCGATTCTGGTCGTCGGCGTGTTCATGTCGATCGCGCTCGTCAAGCAGCTGGCACGCGACCACCCTGCGTAGCCAATGGACTTCGCAGTGCCAGGCATCAAAATCGGGTGGCCCTGAACCCCGGAGTCGAACACGAGGCGTTCGAAGGGAACCTGTAATAATCTGTCGGTGAAAGAGAGGTAGTCATGTCACAGATACGGATGTTGGTCGCGCTGGTCGTCGTCTCCGCCGTCGGGTTCGGATGGGTGTCGGCGCAGCAACGAGGCGGTGGGTCGGGTGCGCTGACTGGTCAAGATTATGGCGAGATCGAAAACCTCTACGCGCGGTACAGCCAGGGGAGCGACTTCCAGAATGCCGAGCTGTTCCTGTCGGCCTTTTCCGAGGACGCCACAATTGTGCGCGCCGATGGCAGCAGCATCACCGGCATGGACGCACTGCGGGCCGAGCGCACCGAACGCTATCAGGGGCGTACGGGCGACGTGGGACGACGCCACCGCACGGGCAGCTACTTGATCACGCCGACCGCCGATGGGGCGAAGGGCCGTGCCTACTACGTCCTGCTCGATGTCACGACCCGGCCGTCCGCGATCACCTTCACGGGCTACTACGACGACGAGTTCGTGCGGACGCCGGACGGGTGGCGCAGGGCGGCCTCACAGGGTCATTGCAACAACTCGGCAAGTTTCTCCGATGGTTTCATCCAACCGAGCGTTTGTCGAGGCC
>JASLOY010000418.1 GCA_030745255.1 Vicinamibacterales bacterium | reverse complement strand
AGAAGTCAGAAGGCAGAAGTCAGAAGAAGCTGGTTGGCTATCTCCAGCATCGAACCAGCTGCCGCTCTCGAATCAGTCCGTCTGGATTGTGTAGGAGACGGCGGAGCCCACCGATGATCTTCTGCCTCCTGCCTTCTGACTTCTGACTTCTAGTCTCTGCGCCCTTCGTATCTCACGGGTTCACCCGGAACACGTCCGCGCGCCGGCTCAGCCCTGCCGTCCAGTCGTCGATCAGCTCTTCTCGCAACTGAGCCGATAGCCGCCGCTGGGCGTCATCGCGCGCAACCTCGAACGACTGTGGCACACCATCGATCTGAAATTCATCGATGTGCTCGAGGAAATAGGCGGCTACCTCATCCTCTGTCGGCTGTCTCGCTGACGGGAAGCGCCGGGCCAGATACTGCTCGATCCGCAGGTCTTCCCGCAGCACCTGTCTCAGGTCGTCTGCCGCGAAGCCCACGGTCGCCAGCACCTGCTCGAACGCGTCGGGGCCCCCGACACGCGCAACCACCAGCGCCAGACGCGCATCCAGCTCGGCCGTCGACGGCTCGTCCACGACGTAGCGTGCCACCTCGTCCAAGATCAATTGACGCTCGATCAATGCGGTCAGGACCAGCGCGGTGGGGTCGGGTGCATCGGGAGGCTCGATGAGCCGCAGTTCCAGGAAGGCCCTGACGTCAGACAGCATGATGACCTGACCCTCGACGACCGCCAGGATCCGGTCGAGGAGATCGCCGGGACCAAGGGGCTGGCGGAAACCCAGGGTCACGCACATCACGGCACAGAGGAGCACGACCCGGGTCAGTCTGACGGCCATCGGCTCAGAACGCTGGACCGATGCTGACATGCAGGGCAGTGAGACTCTCTCGCTCGCCGGCAAACTCCCGCCGGTCCAGTTTGAAGCCGAGGTCGACGCGAATCGGACCGACCGGCGAGCGATACCGCACCCCGAACCCGGCGGCGCCCCGGATCCGCCCCAGGCTGAGGTTGCTGACACGGGCGAAGACGTTACCGGCATCTAGGAAACCAACCGCCTGCCACGCCCCGGTCACCGGCACCCGCAGCTCCGAGTTCAGCACGATCATGGCGCTGCCGCCGGAAGGGAACCCGTTCAGGTCGATCGTCGGGTCGTCACCGAGCCGGTCGAGCGCGAAGCCGCGGACGGTCGTGTCGCCGCCGGCGAAGAACCGCTCGCTGGCGGGCAGGTCTTGGAGCACTTCCGGCTCCAGTTCGATGCCGTCCACGAGCACCAGCACACCGTCGTCACCGATGACGGGGATCGGTATGGCAAACGTCACGGTGCGGTCAAATCCACGGGCCAGACCAAGACGTGCGCCTGCCGCAAACACCAGATCCCCGGGCAGCTGGCGATACACGCGCCCCTGGAGGGTCGTCTTCGCGAACCCAACCTCCGACCCGAGGAAGCGGAAGGCGACTTTGCCGTCGACCCCGACCAGCGAACCGCGGGTAGGGTCGAGGGCATCGTCCCGGGTGTCCCGAACCAGGCCGCTCGAGATGGTCGAGAGCGTGACCTTCTCGAACAGCCGGTCGACCAACGGTTGGTCCTCCGGCTCCAGTTGGCTGTTGGTCACCTCGTTCTGTCCGTACGCGTAGCCGACGCTGCCAGTCATGGTGAGACCAATCGCGCGTCGTAGCTCAGCGGTGACACCGCGGCTGAACAGGTCGAAGCTCGGACGGATCGCCTGCTCGACGAACCCGGATACGAACAGGTCGCCTGACTGCCGAAACGCCCTGGGTTCACGGTAGTTCAACAACACCCGATACTCGTTGAATCCGAGACTCGACTGGGGTATCTCGGCATCTGCGTCGTCGGAGCGACGCACGCTGACCCGGGTGAACAGGTTTATCTCTCGGTTCTTGCCCCACAGGTTGCGGCGCCCGATCTCGAAGAACCCGCGTGGCGCGAGCTCCAGCTGCTCGGCGGCGGCGCCAGCATCAGTCGCGCGCAATCGCTGGCTCACCTCCAGGCCGCCGCCATAGCCCACCCGGTTCGCGGGCGCCTCCTCGACGATGACCACCACGTCGCGCCGGCTCCCGTCTCCGTGACTGAACTCGCGGAAATCGATCCCCCGGAACACGCCGAGCGCGCTCAGTCTACTGCGCGTCTCGGCAACCTCGTCCAGGCCCAGCGGCTCGCCCGGACGCAGCGCCATCTCTGCTCGAATCGACGCCACCGAGATTTGCTGGTTGCCAACCACCAGCACGTGGTCGACCAGCACCTGCGGGCCCTCGCGCACCAGAAAGCTCACGTCCGCCGTGGTGCCGCTCTCGTCGAACCCGGGAGCCACCTCGACCTGCACCGTCTCGTACCCCTCATTGAGGTAATGCACGAGCACCGCGTCGGCATCGGCGGCAATCTGGGGCGCGTAGTAAGGCGCCCCGGTCACCGACGCGACCAGTCCGCCGAGCTCGACCGCGCTGAAGGCAGTGGCGCCCTCGAAGCTCAGCGCGCCGACCACCGTCCGCGGCCCCTCGTCAATTTCGATCGTCAGGCTGACCGGCACAACCCCGGTGGGGTCGCTCGTGTCGGGCCTCTCACGCTCTGATGGCACCGGCCGAACCCGTATCGACCGATGCCCCAACCTGGCATAGCGCCTGGTCACGGCGGCCACACCGGTTTCGACGTCCGCCATGACGAGCGGCCCCCCAGGCACCACACCGAACAGGGCGCGTAGCTCGGCGTCCTGCAGCGTCTGGTTGCCATGGAACACCACCTCGACCAGCCTGTACTCGGGACCGCGGTCGACGGTGAAGACGATCGACAGCTCGCCGATCTCGGCCAGCCGTCGGTGGGTCACCCGCGCGTCGCGATACCCGAGCCCGCGAAGATGGGCCTCGACCCGCAGGCTGGAATCTTCCAGCAGATCCTCATCGACCGAGCCTTCCCGCGCCACCGGGACCAGATCCTCCAGACGCGCGTCCGGGACCTCGCCCTCGAAACTGATGCTCACCGGAGACCCGGTCTGAATGTCGAGCGCCAGCTCCACAGTCCGTCCATCGGGGCTCGGCGTCACCTCGTGGCGGAACCGGGCCTCGTAGTACCGGCGTCCCCTGACCTCCGCCTCGTACTCGGCGAGCCGCCTCTCGATCACGACCGGGTCGTAGTTCGCACCTTCATCGAGACCGAGCCGCTCGAGCACGCCAGCCCGACCGTCCTCCCCCACCCCGCGCACGTCGATCCGGTCTATGCGCGCCGCCGGCCCCTGATCGACGTCGAAGACGAGCCTGCCGTCCACCGCCCCCGAGTCGGCTGCGATTCGCGCCGCGAACCGGCCCGATTCCTTATAGAGCTCTTCGAGCAGCGTGACGACGGCGGGAATCTGATCGGCCCGGACGACCCGTCCGAAACGACGGGTAATCGCCTCGAGTAACTCCGCACGAGGGCGCCCCAGTGAACCGCGGACCTCGACATCGCCAGCCGCCTGCAACTGGATGACGTCGTAGCGCAACAAGACCCCGCGCGGGTCCTCGGTGGCGCTGACCCGCACGTCGCCAAAGTCGCCCAAGCTGAACAGGTGGGTCTCGCTCTCGCGGACTTGCCGCATCGACAGCGGCTCTCCTGCCCGCGTTTCGACCAAGTCCAGGGTCGATCGGTCAGTGTCTGGCACGCGCACGCCGTCTCGGAAGATCCGTACCTCGACCACCGTCTTGCCGACCAGATCAGCGACTTCGGCGGCGCGCGAAGCCATCGGCGCGAAGAGCAGCAGCACCGTGATCAGGGTGCCCGGCACATAGGCGCGACTCAAAAGGCGTGCCTCACTCGGAAATCGAGGGCGTAGGTGCGGTCTTCGTTCTGGGAGAGGACCCAGGACAGTCGGTCGCTCTGGTCATACTCGAGGACCACGATCAGATCGCGATTGGCGCCGCTCAAGGCGCGTGACAGC